>NZ_JAMBPS010000051.1:0-56674 GCF_024206515.1 Paraburkholderia sp. CNPSo 3281
CCCCTACCGCCCCGCCCGCCTGACGCGCCGTATTGAGCAGCGCAGAGGCCGTCCCCGCGCGCGCCGGCTCGACCGAGGAGAGCACGGCCGTGGTCATCGCCGGGACGGCCAGGCCCATGCCAGAGGGAATCAGCAGAAAGGCGAGCAGCACGAAGGCGAGCGGCGTCGAGGCGTCCACGCTGATCAGCAATGCGTAGCCGGCACCCGCAATCAGCGCGCCGACGATCATCGGCCGGCGCGTGCCGTAATGCGCCACCACATGGCCGCTCACGATGTTCGAGAGCAGGAAGCCGGCGGTAAGCGGAATGAACGCGAGGCCCGCCTGGAGTGGCGTCTCTCCCCGCGCATGCTGCAGATAGAGCGCGAGCACGAACACGGTGCCGTAATACGTGAGATTCACGCAGATGCCGAACAGCACCGCTGCGCTGAACGTGCGGTTGCGTAGCATGGCGAGCGGCAGCATGGGGTCGCGTGCGCGTGCCTCGAGTGAGACGAACGCAAAACCCGCGACCAGCGCGAGCGCAAAGCCGCCCGCCACGGCCCAGTGCGTCAAGCCGAGCGGCCGCCATTCGATCACGGCGCCCGTAAAGGCCGTGAGCGCCACGATGGCGAGCAATTGGCCGGGCACATCGAGGCTGCGCACGGCGGGCGCGCCGGCAGCGCTGGAGGCGTGCGCATGGCGGCGCGGCGCGGGAATCCACGCGAGCGCGGCCCACAGGCCTGCTGCGCACAGCGGCAGGTTCACGAGGAAAATGCTGCGCCACCCGAGCGCCGCGATCAGCAGACCGCCCGCCACCGGGCCGGCGGCGATCGAGATGGCGCCAGCGGCGGTCCAGAAACCCACTGCGCGCGCTCTGAGCGCCTGGTCGTGGCGGCACGCTTCGTTGAGCAGCGCGAGCGAATTGGGCAGCATGGCCGCGGCGCCTGCGCCCTGCAGCGCGCGGGCGGCGACCAGCATGACCGGATTGGCCGCGAGTCCGCAGGCCAGCGAGGCGAGCGCGAACACCACGAGCCCGATGGCGTAGAGGCGGCGCGCCCCGTAGCGGTCGCCGAGCACGCCGCCCGAGAGCATCAGCACCGCGAAGGCGAGCGTATAGGCGTCGACGATCCATTGCAGGCCCGCGACGTTCGCATGGAGATCGGTTGCGATGCGCGCGAGCGCGATATTGACGATGGTGACGTCCAGCTGCGTGACGACGAACCCGACGCTGACGGTCGCGACGATACGCGTGAGCGCGGGCGTGAAATGGACGTGGGGGGCGGGGGTGGGGTGTGAGGTATTCATGCGCCCATGGTAGGGCGCTCGCCGGCTTCGACGTTTCAGCGCGAGGTGAATCGTCGAAGCCGTCGGCAAAATGGTGCCGGACCAGTGGCGGCCGTCCCGTGCGCATTCAATGCGCACCGCGGCGCACTTACGGCTCGCGATGGGCGTCCTTGAAGAACAGCGTCGTGATCGCACCGAGCACGCAGATCGCGGCCACATAGTAGGTCGGCGCGAGCGGCGCGGACTTCATCAGCAGCGCGACGACGATCGGCGTGAGGCCGCCGAACACGGCGTACGCCACGTTGTACGAGAACGAGATGCCCGAGAAGCGCACCACGGGCGGGAACGCGTTCACCATCACATAGGGCACCGCGCCGATTGTGCCGACCAGCAGCCCGCAGAGCGCGTAAAGCGGCATGAGCATCGAGCTGTCCACGGCGATCTGGCGGAACAGCGTGTAGTACGCGATCGCGAGGGCAATGCCGCCAATGGCCAGCACGCGGCGCGCGCCGAAGCGGTCCGCGAGCGCGCCCGCGCTCACGCAGCCCACCGTGAGGAAGAGCGTCGCCACGCAGTTCGCGAGCAGCGACGTGGTGGCGTCGAGATGGAATTGCTTCTGCAGGAGCGGCGGCGTCATGAGGATCACGACGACGATGGCGGCCGAAAGCATCCACGTGAGCAGCATCGAGACGATCACGGCGCGGCCGTGGTCGCGCAGCACGGCCTTGAGCGGAATTTCGTCGGCGAGCGACTTGCGCGCCTGCATCTCCGCGAACACGGGCGTTTCGTGCAGCCACTGGCGCAGATACACCGAGAACATGCCGAACAGCCCGCCAATCAGGAACGGAATGCGCCAGGCGTACGCGGCGATGTCGCTCGGGGCGTAGTGATGATTGACCGCCGCGGCGAGCAGCGAGCCGAGCAGGATGCCGAACGTGAGGCCCGCCGTGAGCGTGCCGCATGCGTAGCCGATATGGCGGCGCGGCACGTGCTCGGAGACGAACACCCACGCGCCCGGCACCTCGCCGCCCACGGCCGCACCTTGCAGCACGCGCAGCGCGAGCAGCAGCACGGGAGCGAGGATGCCGATCGTCGCATAGGTGGGCAGGCAGCCCATGGCGAGCGTGGGCAGCGCCATCAGCAGCACGGAGAGCGTGAACATGCGCTTGCGGCCGAGCAGGTCGCCGAAGTGCGCCATGACGATGCCGCCGAGCGGCCGCGCGAGGTAGCCCGCCGCGAAGATGCCGAAAGTCTGCAGCTGGCGCAGCCAGTCGGGAATCGTTGCGGGGAAGAACAACTGGCCGATAGCCGGCGCGAAGAACACGAAGATGATGAAGTCGTAGAACTCGAGGGCGCCGCCGAGTGCGGCGAGCCCGAGCGTCTTGTAGTCGCTGCGGGTGAGCGCGCGCGCAGCGGCAGGCGTGCGCACGCCAATATCTGTTGCTTGCATTTCCGAAAAACCAGGGTGTTGTTATGTACGACGTTGTATGTAGCGCGTGCGGAACGCGTGTGGACGTCCGGGATGGCCGAATTTGCCTGGTGCGCGCGTGGCGCGGGGGCGGCGGTCGTCGGATAGGCGGGCGCAAGGGTGGGGCACGGCAACAGCGCGTCCGCGAGGGTGGGCGGACGTGCGACGACTTCAGGCCAGTGCGCGATTCTACAGGAAGCCTGGAAGCTGCCCGATGCGCGGCCCGTCAGGACGCTCACGCGCCGCTGTAGGGAAACGATGAAGCGCTCTGGAATTCGGACTCGTCCGATGGGCAGATTTTGCACATATCCACAAAATTGCCCGGTTTGATCATCGAACCATCAGGTGCCCACCATGCGCATCGCGATTCTCCAGCGCGACGCCGACCATCGCCAGCAGCTCGAGCGCGTGCTGACGCAAGGCGGTCACGCCTGCGTGCCGTCCAGCGACGCACTCCAGCTTGCCAGGACGCTGGCCGCATCGACTGTCGATATGCTCCTGCTCGACTGGCAGGGCTCGCGAATCGCCGGCTCGGAACTGCTGAGAACCTTGCGGGCCGTGAACGGCAGCCAGATTCCGGTGCTGTTCGTCTCCGAGGACGCCTCCGACGAGAGCGTGGTGCGAGCGTTTTCTATCGGCGCGGACGACTACGTGTGCCTGCCCGTCTGTCCTTCGGTGCTGCGTGCGCGCGTGGACGCGCTCCTGCGCCGCGCGTTTCCCGACCGGTACGAGAACCTGACGATCGACGCCGGCCCCTATCACTTCGATGTGCGGCATCAGGCTGTCAGCGTGCACGGCAAGCCCGTGCTGCTCTCGACCACGCAATACCGGCTGGCTGCGCTGTTCTTCTCGAATATCGGGCGCGTGCTCTCGCGCGATCACATTTACGCGATGGTGTGGGGGCGCGAGTTGCACACCTTGACCCGCACGATCGACAGCCACGTATCGCGGCTGCGTCTGTTGCTGGAGATCGACACGCCGAACGGCTTTCGGCTCCAGCCGGTGTACAAGAGCGGCTACCGGCTGTTGTGCCTGCAGGACGAAAATGAGGCGCTCGCCGCCGAAGGCGCGGAACTCGAGTCGGCTTGAGGCGAAGCGCTGCGATTCATTCTGTAGTTCGATAAAAAAAGACGGCGGCACGCCACGCGTGCCGCCGTCTTTATTGTTCGATGCGTTGCGCGCCGCGCGGGGCAACCTCAGCGCGCGAGGCCGAGTCCTTGCAGCACGGCGTTGCCTTCCGACGTGAGGCGGATGCGCGGGTCACCGGCGTCGTCCTGCACCTGCTCGACGAGGCCGGCTTCCTTGAGCATCGGAATCTCCGGTTTGGCGTGCGCGTCGATCGGCGCATGCAGCAGCAACAGGAGGGTCGCGAGCTCGTGGTGGCTCAGCAACCGGCGCAACAAGGTGCGGCGAGCGGGCTTCGCGCCGGGCGTCGCCTCGTTGTCGACCTGACTTGTCGGCTGGATTTGCGGGTCTTGCTGTTTCACGAAACCTCCTGCAGCGTTCGTTTCTTCTAAGTGAAGCGATGATGCGGACGAAGACTTAAGCGATTCTTAAAACGCCCGGCGAAAATGTGTCATCGCGCTACACGGCGCCCATCAATGTAAAAAGCGGTAATAGAAAGGGCACGAAGGGCCGCCAGCGACGGCCCGGCAAAAACGGCCCGTCAAATGTTCAAGGCGCGCAGGTTTTACTCGCACCCTCGATCCACAGGTTCGAGGCGTGGCGTTTGCCGGCGTAATAGCGGTAGGTCGTCGCGCCGTTGTCGGTGCGAACCTTGATGACGTTCGAGTCGCCGAACTCGAGCATCTGGCCTTGCGGCAGCGGCAAGGTGGTAAAGCTGGCGCCGTGACGCGAGGCTTCGACGGTCAGGCACGAGATCACGTCCTGGACCGACCGGTTGGTTGTGGAATCGATGACCGGCTGACCGGCGTCCGGGTTGCTCTGAAACCACGCGCACGCGCCGAGCGTGAGCGAAAGGGCAAGGGGCACGGCAAGCTTCTTCATATTTCCCGGTATCCAACGAAATAGTCAATCATTATATCGGGAGCATGTGCCGTGCCACGGCGCTGGCGCAAAATGCCGCAAAACTGTCACGCGCTGGGCATCGGTGTTGCGGCAGTGCGACGTGCGTGCGGAGCCCTACATACTGGCGCGCAAGAACCTACGGAGCGAGATAGACTGTTTAAGGGGTGCCGTCTGGAAATCTGACGTGACGTCAGGAGAATACGCATGAACCGCCCATCGGTACGCTTTCCTTTTCGCGCCGCTGGCGCCGGCTCACTCTTCAGGTGGGTCAAGTGGGGATTCGTCGTCGCGTTTCTGGCCGCCCTCGTCATCATCGCGCGCATCGTTCAGATCGAAATCGACACGTCGCGCCTGCAGGCGCGCTACCTCTCCGAACTCACGCGCGACATCGGCTTTACGGTCGAGAACGGGCCGAGCCACAACATCCGCTTTCCCACCTCCAACGGGCCGTACGACGTGCGGCTCGGTTACGCGCAGCTGCCCACCTTCGAGAACCGGCTTGCGGAACGCGGTTTCGCAATCGCCGCGCAGGCGCGCGATTCAGATCGCATGATCGCCGTGGCCGACGAGGGGCTTTTCCTGCCATTCGAAGAAAAGGATCAGGCCGGGATCGTACTGCGCGACGCGTCGGGTGCGACGCTCTTCCATACGCGTTATCCGCAGCGCGCCTACGAGAATTTCGACGCGGTGCCGGCCGTGGTGCGCGACTCGCTGCTTTTCATCGAAGACAAATACCTGTTGGCCCAGGACCAGCCGAACCGCAACCCGGCGATCGACTGGGGGCGCTTTAGCCGGGCGCTCGTCGACCAGGGTGCGCGCCTCGTGAACCAGCATCAGCAAACGCCGGGCGGCAGCACGCTCGCCACGCAGATCGAGAAGTTCCGGCACTCGACGGGCGGCCGCACCTCCACGCCGCCGGAGAAGCTGCGCCAGATCGCGTCCGCTTCGCTGCGCGCCTATCTGGACGGCCCGCAGACCATGCCCGCGCGCCAGCAGATTCTCGTGCACTACCTGAATTCGGTGCCGCTCTCCGCCAAGCCAGGTGTGGGCGAAGTCAACGGTCTCGGCGACGGCCTCGCCGCCTGGTACGGGCGCGACTTCCGCGACGTCAATCGCATCCTGCGCGCGCCGCTTACGCCAGAGACGCTCGACGCGCAGGCGCTGGCGTTCCGCCAGGTGCTCTCGCTGCTGATCGCCCAGCGCGCGCCTTCGTACTTTCTGCAAAAGAACAACGATGCACTCGCGAAGCTGACCGACAGCTATATCCGCCTGCTCGGCGCCGGCGGCGTGATTACGCCGGCGCTGCGCGACGCCGCGCTCGCCACGCAACTCACGCTCGACCGCTCGAAGCCGTCGCAGCGTGCGCCGGTTTCATTCGTGGAGCGCAAGGCGGTGCTGACGCTGCGCACCCAGCTCATGCAGGCGCTGGGGCTGACGACGCTTTACGACCTCGACCGCCTCGATCTCACCGCCACGGCCACGCTCGTCGACAGCGTGCAGCAGGCCGTGGGCGACCGCCTTGCCGACGCCGCGACGAAGGACGGCGCACGCCAGGCGGGTCTGGTCGGCTTCGAGATGCTGCGCCCCGCCGACGATCCTTCGAAGATCGCGTATAGCTTCACGCTGTTCGAGCGCAGCAGCGGCGAGAACCTCGTGCGCGTGCAAACGGACAGCGTGAACCAGCCGTTCGACATCAATTCGGGCGCGCGCCTGAATCTGGGGTCGACGGCGAAGCTGCGCACGCTCGTGACGTATCTGCAGATCGTGAGCGCGCTGCACGCGCGCTACGCGGCCGACGACGCGAAGTCGTTGCGCGCGATGCTGCCGCAAGTCGATCCGAGTGACGCGCTCACGCGCTGGGCGATCGACTATCTTTCGAAGACGTCCGACCGGTCGCTGCATTCCATGCTGGAAGCGGCCGTCGAGCGCAAGTACTCGGCCAACCCGGGCGAGACGTTCTACACCGGCGGCGGCGCGCAGAGCTTCAACAATTTCGAGTCGAGCGACAACGCGCAGATTCTGACCGTGCATCGCGCGTTCCAGCATTCGGTGAATCTGGTGTTCGTGCGGCTCATGCGCGACATCGTTCACTACGAGATGATCCAGACTTCGGGGCCACCCGCGCAATGGCTCGACGATCCTGTCGTACGCACGCGTTTTCTCACGCAGTTTGCCGATGGTGAGAGCCAGGTCTACATGAAGCGCTTCTACACGCGCTACGCGGGCAAGAGCAACGACGAAGCGCTGGCGATCTTGCTGCAGCACACGCGCAAGGGTCCGGCGCGCATTGCGACCGTGCTGCGCAGTGTGAAACCCGACGGCAAACTGCCGTGGTTCGACGCACAGATGCGCGCGCAACTAAAGAACACGAAGTTCCAGTGGCTCGACGACGAAGACCTCGCGCACTACTACGACAAGTACGCCATCGACAAATTCAACCTCAACGACCGCGGCTATATTGCGGGCATTCATCCGCTCGAGCTGTGGCTGCTGAATGACTTGCGTGTGCACCCGGATGCGACGCTCGCGCAGGTCCAGCAGGAGAGCCGCGACACGCGCCTTTACACCTACAGCTGGCTCTTCAAGACGAAGTATCACGCGACCCAGAACCGGCGCATTCGCCACATGATCGAGCTGCGCGCGTATGACGCGATCGGCAAGTCCTGGCGCGCGGTCGGTTATCCGTTCGACAGCATCACGCCTTCTTATGGCGCGGCGATCGGTGCGTCGGGCGACCGGCCCGCGGCGCTCGCGCAGCTGATCGGCCTGATTTCGAGCAATGGCGAAAAGCTGCCGACGCATAGCTTCGAGTCGCTCGACTTCGCGCGCGGCACGCCGTACGAGACGCACTTCGTTCATGCGTCCACGCCGCCGCAGGCGCTCGTTTCGCCGGATATTTCGCAAGTGGTGCGCGAGCTGCTGACGTCGGTGGTGGAGGGCGGCACGGCCAAGCGCCTCGCCGACGGCATGACGCTCCCCGACGGCAAGACGCTGCCCGTGTACGGCAAGACCGGTACCGGCGACCAGCGCTTCAACGTGTACGCCCCGGGCGCGCGGCTCATCGAATCGCGCAAGGTGAACCGGAGCGCGACCTTCGTGTTCGTGATCGGCAACCGCTTCTACGGCACGCTCACGGCATGGGTGCATGAGCCGTACGCGGCGCGCTATACGTTCACGAGTGCGCTGTCCGTGCAACTGCTCAAGTCGCTCGCGCCGGTGTTGCAACCGCTGCTCGAATCCAGGTCCGCGACGGACCGCGATGAGAAACCCGATCCTGTCCACGCCGCGCAGCAGATGACGCTCATCGACCCGCAATCGGGCGAAATGCGCCGTGTGGTGTGGAACGGCAAGGGGCTTGAATTCGACACGCACTGATTCAGGTTATTCGGAATCCAGAGCAAAACGCGAGGCTGGCGCAAATGCGCCAGGCATCGCGTTCTTCTTTATGCGGTCTATATCCGCTTCAGCTTCAATATCCGCTCGGCGGCGGAGGCGGCGACCCCGGCGGGGGCGGCGGCAAGTAGCGCGGTTGCGGCGCCGTCTGGAACTGCTGCTGCGGCGCCTGGAACTGCTGGGGCTGCGACATCGTCATGTTGCCCGGCGCCGGGATGCGGTTGCCGGTGGCGTACATGCACTGCAGATAAGCGTAGTCGTAACGGCGCTGCACGTCCCACGCGGAGCCCTGTGCGTTGCCCATGCCGACCGCGCTGCCCGCAAGCAGGCCCGCGCCAGCGCCGATGGCCGCGCCCTGACCGCCGCCAAATGCGGCGCCCGCGGCCGCGCCGAGCGCCGTACCGACCACGGCGCTGCCCACGCCGGCGCCGGTTGCCGCCTGGTTCGCGGTGACGCCGCCTACCTGCTGGAAGGCGAACTGGCGGCAGTTCGCGTCGTCGGCGCGGAACTGATCGAAGGTCTTGCCCGTGCCGGGCAGGGCCATCACGCTCGGCCCCGTGGGCGTCACGGCGCATGCGCTCAGCAGCCCCGCTGCGGCGAGTAGCGCGAGATACGTGTATTTCATGTGCGGCTCGATATTTTCAAGGTGTTCAGTTCGACGGCGCCGGCTGGGCGGGGACCGCGCGCCAGCCCGACGAACATTGCTTTACATACGGATAGTAGGTTTTCGATTCGTCGCAGTAATACCAGGTGTCGGCGTTTGCCTGCTGGTCGCCTGCTGCATCGCCCGGCGCGGCGTTGACGGGGCCCTGCTGCGGATCCATGGCGGGGGCGCCGGCCTGCCCCTGCTCGATGTAGTCGGGCGCCTGCGGCGGCGGCGCGACGATGACGGGTGGCGGCGCGTAGTAGTAGGGCGCGGGCGCGACCGGGTAGTAATACGGCACGCCGGCGCCGAAATACACGCCGACATGTGCCGCGTGTGCTACGCCGCACGCGCCGATAAGCGCGGCCGCGGCGGCCCCGAGAAACAGTTTCGACCTTCTCACACACGATCTCCAGAAACGGGCAGGCCGGAGCGACGGCGCGCGCCAGCCAATTATCGAACGCTATGACATTGCCGGATCCAATGCAATTACGCGAGTTGCACCGATTTTTCGAGTTGTTACAGAAGGTGCCGGGCAGATGGCGCGCAAAAGCAGCCCGGAGCGCGTACGGCGCGCATCGGCTCGCTTCGCGACCCATATTTCGCAGAAATGCGTGAAATGAGGTGCGAGCGTACGTCGCCCGGTTGTAATTATTGGACATCGATGCGCTTGCCGCCTGCGTCCGATACGAACATGGACGGCCCGCCTGGCCATCACAAATCGAAACGCCGTTTCGATCTTCTGGGCGCAGGCCCTTCCTCAGATTGAGTAGACTGCGCGCGCGCCTCACCGCTGTGGTGCGCCATGGCGTACTTTCATAGTTAATAAGGATTGCGACATGAATAAAGTCTTGCTTGTCTTGTCGCGATGTCGCTGCTGGCCTCGTCGCTGGACTGCGCGTGCCGCCGGTCCGAACGTCGAACTGTACGGCTCGTTCCATCTGGCCCGTACCGGGTTCGCGCTGCCGGTGCGCCGCCGTATCTGCCCGGGCTTTTCAACCTGCCCGGCATGCCGATTCCCGTGGTCGATCTGCGGCAGTTGCTACCTGAATGGCGGCCGAAGATAGCGCGCGCGTGGCCGGGCAAGCGGCGGTCTGACTGCCGGCCAGGGCGCGCCGGCTAGCGCGCGGCGCGTTCGCGCTCGAGCCGGCGCACGGCTTCGCCCACGTCCTGGCTGAACTGCGCGAGCGCGGCGAGTTCGAGGTTGGGCGGCTGCAGCGCCGACCAGAGGGCGTCCACGAGGCGCTCGGCCGTGGCGTCGATGTCCGTGCGGCGGTTGGCGAGCGTCGCGTCCCACAGCACATGCTCCATGGGCCCGAATACCAGCGAACGCAGTAGCCGCAGCGACAGGTCGTTGCGGATCTGTCCGCTTTCCTGGCCGCGCGCGAGAACCCGCATGAGCGGCGCCGTGTAGCGGCGCTGCATTTCCGTGAGCGCTTCGCTCAGATCATGATGCCGCGTGCGGCCTTCCGAGAGCACCAGTTCGCAGATGCCGGTGCCGCTCTCCAGCATCAACTGCAGATGCATGCGCACGATGAATGCAAACTGCTGGCGCACGGTGCCGTCGCGCGGCAGGCCGCCTTCGATCGCGGCGATCGATTCGTCATACCAGTCGCCGATCACGCGCGCGCACAACTCCCGTTTGCCCCGAAAGTAGCTGAACACTGTCGCCTCGGACACGCCCAGGCGCTGGGCGATCTCGGCCGTGGTGGCACGTGCGTACCCTTTTTCCGAGAACACGTCGCGCCCCGCCTGCAGGATCTCGCGCACGCGCTGCTGCGACTTGCGGCCCGCCGGCTGGCGGCGCGATGCGGGCAGGACGGCTTTCTGGGCGACGGCTTCCATATTGAGCTTGATTCAATTTACGTCAGGATGGAATTGATTATGCGCGAAAAAAACGCCGTCGGACAAGGAAGTTTCATCTTCATGAAAACTTGAGTGTCACTCAGAAATACCTATTGACGTTAACGTAAATCTGGCGTGAAATGTGCGTCCATGGGGCGAAGCTACGCCCGGTTCGAGATTCCCTGGAGACACACATGAGCAACGTACCCGGTTTGCAGTTCCCGCTCGGCGAAGAAGTCGAAATGCTGCGCGACAGCATCGCCGGCTTCGCGGCGAAGGAAATCGCACCGCGCGCGGGCGAAATCGACCGCACCGACCAGTTCCCGATGGACCTCTGGCGCAAGTTCGGCGACCTGGGCGTGCTCGGCATGACGGTCTCGGAGGAGTACGGCGGCGCGAACATGGGCTACACGGCGCACATGGTCGCGATGGAGGAAATCTCGCGCGCGTCCGCATCGGTCGGCCTTTCGTACGGCGCGCATTCGAACCTGTGCGTCAACCAGATCCACCGCAACGGCAGCGAGGCGCAAAAGCGCAAATATTTGCCGAAGCTCGTTTCCGGCGAGCACATCGGCGCGCTCGCCATGAGCGAGCCCAACGCCGGCTCGGATGTCGTGAGCATGAAGCTGCGCGCCGAAAAGAAGGGCGACCGCTACGTGCTCAACGGCACGAAGATGTGGATTACCAACGGCCCGGATTGCGACACGCTGGTCGTCTACGCGAAAACCGACCCTGAAGCGGGTTCGCGCGGCATTACGGCGTTCATCGTCGAGAAGGGTATGAAGGGCTTTTCGGTTGCGCAGAAGCTCGACAAGCTCGGCATGCGCGGCTCGCACACGGGCGAGCTGGTGTTCCAGGACGTGGAAGTGCCCGAAGAGAACATCCTCGGCCAGCTCAACGGCGGCGTGAAAGTGCTGATGAGCGGCCTCGACTACGAGCGCGCCGTGCTGGCAGGCGGGCCCACCGGCATCATGGCTGCGGTCATGGACGCGGTCGTGCCGTACATCCACGACCGCAAGCAGTTCGGTCAGGCCATCGGCGAATTCCAGCTCATCCAGGGCAAGGTCGCGGACCTCTATACAACCTACCAGGCGTGCCGCGCGTATCTCTACGCGGTGGGACGCCAGCTCGACACGCTCGGCCGGGACCACGTGCGCCAGGTGCGCAAGGATTGCGCGGGCGTGATTCTGTACACCGCGGAAAAGGCTACGTGGATGGCGGGCGAAGCGATCCAGATCCTCGGCGGCAATGGCTATATCAACGAGTATCCGGTCGGGCGTCTCTGGCGCGACGCGAAGCTCTACGAAATCGGCGCGGGCACGAGCGAGATTCGCCGCATGTTGATCGGCCGCGAGCTGTTCGCGGAAACAATGTAATCCTAAGCAACTCACGGTAACGAAGGGAGGACGGGATGCCGGTCATCGAATCGAAGCTCAATCCGCGTTCGGAAGACTTCAAGGCCAATACGGCGGCACTGGAAGCGCTCGTCGCGGACCTGCGCGAGAAGATCCAGAAGCTAACGCTTGGCGGCGGCGAGGCTGCGCGCGACAAGCACCTCTCGCGCGGCAAGCTGCTGCCGCGCGATCGCATCGCGCAGCTGCTCGATCCGGGCACGCCGTTTCTGGAGCTCTCGCAGCTCGCGGCCTACGGCATGTACAACGACGACGCGCCGGGTGCGGGCATCATCACGGGCATTGGCCGCATTGCGGGGCAAGAATGTGTAATCGTTTGCAATGACGCCACGGTGAAGGGCGGCACGTACTATCCGGTCACGGTGAAGAAGCACGTGCGCGCGCAGGAAATCGCCCAGGAAAACAACCTGCCCTGCGTGTATCTCGTCGATTCGGGCGGCGCGAACCTGCCGAACCAGGACGAGGTGTTTCCGGACCGCGATCACTTCGGCCGCATCTTTTACAACCAGGCGAATCTCTCTTCGCAGGGTATTCCACAGATCGCGGTGGTGATGGGCTCGTGCACGGCGGGCGGCGCGTATGTGCCGGCCATGAGCGACGAGTCGATCATCGTGAAGAACCAGGGCACGATTTTCCTCGGCGGCCCGCCGCTCGTGAAAGCGGCGACGGGCGAGGAAGTGAGCGCCGAGGACCTGGGCGGGGGCGACGTCCACACGCGCCTTTCCGGCGTGGTCGACCATCTCGCGCAGAACGATGCGCATGCGCTGGCCATCGCGCGTTCGATCGTCGGCAATCTGAACCGCACCAAAACGCCGCCCGTGGTGCTGCGCGAGCCGCTGCCGCCGCGCTTCGACGCGAAAAGCCTCTACGGCGTGATTCCCGTGGATACGCGCAAGCCCTTCGACGTGCGCGAGGTGATCGCCCGCATCGTCGACGACTCGGCTTTCGATGAATTCAAGGCGCGCTACGGCACCACGCTCGTGACGGGCTTTGCGCACATCTGGGGCCACCCGGTCGGCATCATCGCGAACAACGGCATTCTGTTTTCCGAATCGGCGCTGAAGGGCACGCACTTCATCGAGCTGTGCTGCCAGCGCAAGATTCCGCTCGTGTTCCTGCAGAACATCACGGGCTTCATGGTGGGCCGCAAGTACGAGAACGAGGGCATTGCGCGCAACGGCGCGAAGATGGTGACGGCAGTGGCCACGGCCAAGGTGCCGAAATTCACGGTCATCATTGGCGGTTCGTTCGGGGCGGGCAACTACGGCATGTGCGGCCGCGCGTATTCGCCGCGTTTCCTGTGGATGTGGCCGAACGCGCGCATTTCGGTGATGGGCGGCGAGCAGGCCGCATCGGTGCTCGCCACGGTGCGCCGCGACGGCATCGAAGCGAAGGGCGGCACGTGGAGCGCCGAAGAGGAAAATGCGTTCAAGCAGCCGATTCGCGACCAGTACGAACTGCAGGGCCATCCGTATTACGCGAGCGCACGCCTGTGGGACGACGGCGTGATCGACCCGGCGCAAACGCGCGACGTGCTCGGCCTGGGCCTTTCCGCCACGATGAACGCGCCGATCGAAGAGACGCGCTTCGGCGTGTTCCGCATGTGATGCATTGAGGACCAGACAATGCAATACGAAACGCTTACCGTAGAATTCGCCGGACACGTGGCGACTGTCACGCTCAATCGTCCTGAGGTGCGCAACGCGTTCAACGAAGCGATGATCGCAGACGTCACGGCTGCGTTCACCGCGCTCGGCGCGCGCGACGATGTGCGCGCGATCGTGCTCGCCGGCAACGGCAAGGCCTTTTGCGCAGGCGCGGACCTGAACTGGATGCGCAAGATGGCCGGCTACTCCGACGCAGAGAATCGCGCGGACGCCATGCGTCTCGCGAAGATGCTCTCGGCTGTCTACCGCTGCCCGAAGCCGGTCGTCGCACGCGTGCATGGCGACGCCTACGCGGGCGGCATGGGCCTCGTGTGTGCGGCGGACATCGTGGTGGCCGTGGAGACCGCGCACTTCTGCCTTTCCGAAGCGCGCCTCGGCCTGATGCCCGCCACGATCGCACCTTATGTGATCCGCGCGCTGGGCGAGCAGGCTTCGCGCCGCTACTTCGTCACGGCCGAAGCCTTCGACTGCGCCACCGCGCAGCGGCTTGGCCTCGTGAGCGAGGCCGTGAGCGCCGAAGCCCTCGACGCCACCGTGCAACGCATCACCGAAACGCTCTGTGCGAACAGCCCGAATGCCGTGCGCGAGTGCAAGCAGCTCGTGCAGGACATCGCCGGCCAGACGATCGACGACGCCTTGATCGAAGACACCGCCGTTCGCATCGCGCGTATTCGCGCGAGCGAGGAGGGGCGCGACGGCGTGTCGGCGTTCCTTGAAAAGCGCACGCCGCGCTGGCGCGATCAATAAGGCAAGAAGCAGGAAACGAAGCGAGGACAGCACATGTTCAACAAAATCCTGATCGCCAACCGCGGCGAAATTGCGTGCCGCGTTGCGGCGACGTGCAGGCGGCTTGGCGTAAAGAGCGTGGCCGTATACTCGGACGCCGACGCGAACGCCAAGCACGTCGCGGCCTGCGACGAAGCCGTGCATATCGGCGAAGCGGCCGCGGCACAAAGCTATTTGCGCTATGAGCGCATCATCGAAGCCGCGCGCGCCACGGGTGCGCAAGCGATTCACCCCGGCTACGGTTTTCTTTCGGAGAACGAAGACTTTGCCCGCGCGTGCGAAGCGGCCGGCATCGTCTTCATCGGGCCGCCGGTCGAGGCGATCGCCGCCATGGGCTCGAAAGCGGCCGCGAAGGCGCTGATGCATGCGGCGGCCGTGCCGCTCGTGCCAGGCTACCACGGCGACGACCAGGACCCCGCGCTCCTGCAGCGCGAAGCCGATACAATGGGCTACCCCGTGCTGCTCAAGGCGAGCGCGGGCGGCGGCGGCAAGGGCATGCGTGTGGTCGAGCGCAGCGAGGACTTCGCGGCGGCGCTCGCCTCGTGCAAGCGCGAGGCGGCCAGCAGCTTCGGCAACGACCGCGTGCTGATCGAGAAGTACCTCACGCGGCCGCGTCACGTCGAAGTTCAGGTGTTCGCCGACAAACATGGCGGCGCCGTCTACCTGTTCGACCGCGACTGCTCAGTGCAGCGCCGTCACCAGAAAGTGCTCGAAGAGGCGCCCGCGCCGGGTCTCGAAGACGGCGTTCGCCGCGCCATGGGCGAGGCGGCCGTGGCCGCTGCGCGCGCCGTGCATTACGAGGGCGCGGGCACCGTCGAATTCATCATGACGGGGACCGACTTCTACTTCATGGAGATGAACACGCGCCTGCAGGTCGAGCACCCCGTGACGGAGATGATCACGGGCCTCGATCTCGTCGAATGGCAGTTGCGCGTGGCGGCGGGCGAGCCGCTGCCGCTCGGGCAGTCGCAGTTGTCGATCACGGGCCATGCACTCGAGGCGCGCATTTACGCGGAAAATCCGGCGCGCGGCTTCCTGCCCTCCACGGGCACGCTCAAGCATCTGCGCATGCCGGAGGGCGTCGAGTTCCGGCTCGGCGACGCGGGCCAGCGCGCGAGCGTGCGCATCGACAGCGGCGTGCGCGAAGGCGACACCATCACGCCGTTCTACGATCCGATGATCGCGAAGCTGATCGTGCACGGCGCCACGCGCGAGGACGCGCTTGCGCGAATGAAGCGTGCGCTCGAAGCGTGCGAGGTGGTGGGGCCGCATACGAATGTCGAATTTCTGCAGCGGCTCGTGACCTGTGAGCCTTTCGCAAGCGCCGATCTCGACACGGGCCTGATCGAGCGTAACCATGACGCGTTGTTCTCTGCGCAGCAGAAGCCAGTTCGCGAAGCGCTCGCGCTCGCGTGTGCGGCGCTGCTTGGCCGTGAGGGCGGCGCGGCGCATGGTGCGTCGCCGTGGCAGTCGCTTTCGCATTGGCGCCTGAATAGCGGCTTCGCGCAATCACTCTCCTGGCGCGACATCGAAAGCGACACCGCGTTCACGGTGGCGCATACGCATGACGGCGGCGAGGAAACCCTGGCCTATGCGGCGCACGCGGCGCGCTACACGTGGTGGCGCGGCGAGGGCGTGGACGAATACGGCGCGACCATCGGCGACAAGCGCGTATCGGGCCGCGTATTCATCGACGGCGACGTGTTTCATGTGTTCTGCCTCGGCACGGCGATGGCGTTCGAGTGGCAGAACCTGCTCGCGCATGCGGCCGACACGGAGCACGGCGAGGGCCGTCTGACTGCGCCCATGCCGGGCAAGGTGATCGCCGTGCTGGTCGAGCCGGGCGCTGTGGTCGAGAAGGGCGCGCCGCTCATCGTCATGGAGGCGATGAAGATGGAGCACACCATTGGCGCGCCTGCGGCTGGCAAGGTCACCGAAGTCTTGTATGGCGTAGGCGACCAGGTGGCCGATGGCGCGCAATTGCTCGTGCTCGAAGCGGCTTGAGGACGCTTGAGGCCGCTTGAGGTCTGACTTGCTGGACCATGAGTTCCTTCCGGCTTCCCGTGTAGCCGGAGAACGCCGTGAGAGTTTTGCCCTGGGGCGCTCTGCTAAAGCGGAGCGCCCTTTTTTTCGCGCTTGCGGATGAGAACCGCTCAGTGTTCCTTCGCATGCGCCGCGAGCAGTTCCCGATGTCGCGCTTCGGTGGCGTCGTCGGCGGGGAACATGCATTCGAGGCGTAATTCCTGGGCGGCGATGTTTTGCGGCGTTCCCACGCTCGTCACCATCGAGAAATAGCGAAGGACACTGCCGTCGTCGATGAAACTCAGCGGAATGACCGGCATGGTGGGCGTGCCGGCCGATCCATAACGCGCTTTCCAGTCGCCTGGCACGCCGGGGTACGCGAGCAATTCGTCGAGCAGCGTGCGTGTTTCTTCGTCGATCACACAGCCGACCGCTTCGCGATACACGCGTTGCAGCAAGCTACGCGAAACGTTCTCCCAGTCCGCGAGGAATGGACGCATGCCCTGAGGATCGAACATCAAACGCAGCAAGTTGCGCGGGCTTGGGTGCGCCGCCATGTCGATGAAGTGGCCGAAGAAGCGCGGCGCGGCGTCGTTGGTCATCAGCACGTTCCAGTGCCGGTCCATGACGATGGCCGGAAACGGATCGTGCTGGCGAATGACCCGCTCGAGCGCGCGCACGACGTGCTGCATTTCCTGTGCGTTCCACGGCGCTTCCGAATAGACGGGCGCGTAGCCGGCGGCGAGCAGCAGGGCGTTGCGCTCGCGTAGCGGCACGTCGAGCGCCTGTGCAAGGGTCAGCAGCGTGTCACGGCCCGGCACGCTGCGCCCGCTTTCAATAAAGCTGATTTGCCGCTGGGAAATCCCGGCGTCCAGCGACAAATCGAGCTGACTCACGCCACGCGCATCCCGCCAATAGCGCAGCAGGGCGCCAAGTTCGCTTTGTGGCGGGTTTGGGTCGGGGCGCGTGGAGTTCATCGGTTCTCCGAGGTTGGCTGCTGACTCGATCATGTGTTGAGGATAGGCGCAGATGCGCGGCTCGCCAATTACATGCGATGTAATCGGCGGGCGGCGCAGGAATCGCGCGCTTTGCTTGCGCCGCATGCGGCCGGCATCACTCGCGCGCACGTCGCGCAAAAACAGTGCGATGATTGAGTTTGGCTTTTCGGCAGACCTTTCCGGCCGAACCCTGGGAACTTGTCGCCGAGCTGACTCGCCATGGGGGGTACGGGGTCGGAATGCAAAACCCGCGTCCTTCACCATGGTCGTATCGCCCCTCTACGAGACAGGTGAGGTCATCATGCTTGGTGTTCGTAAAGCTGTGTTCCCGGTGGCGGGAATCGATACGAGCTTTCTGCCGGCAACGAAGGCGAGCCCGAAGGAAATGCTGCCGGTCATCGACAAGCCGCTCATCCAATATGCCGTTGAAGAAGCCATCGGTGCAGGCATTACCGAACTGATCTTTGTGACGGGCCGCGGAAAGCGCGTCATCGAAGATCATTTCGACAGGTCCTACGAGGTCGAACACGTGCTGAGGGCGCGCGGCAGGCAGAATCTCGTCGAACTCGTGCAGAGCATCAAGCCGGCCAATGTCGAGTGCGTCTATGTCCGGCAAGCCGAACCGCTCGGTCTCGGGCACGCCGTGCTTTGCGCGGAAAAGCTGATTGGCGACGAACCGTTTGCGGTCGTGCTCGCCGACGATCTGCTCGACGGCAAGCCTCCGGTTCTCGCGCAAATGGTCCATATCTTCAGCCATTACGATTCCTCGGTTCTCGCCGTAGAAGAATTCGAGTCGTGCGAGTCGACGAGTCATGGCGTGATCGACGGCCGGCATTGGGACGAGCGCGTGATCAGCGTGAGCCGCATCATTGAAAAGCCTACGCCCGAACTGGCGCCGTCGAGCTTCGGTGTGGCCGGACGTTACGTGCTCATGCCAAGCATCTTCGAACATTTGCGCGCGCTGAAACCCGATATGAACGGCGAGATTCAACTCACGCCCGCCATTCATTCAATGCGCGAAGAGGAGCAGGTGCTGGCCTACGAGTTCGTTGGCAAACGCTACGATTGCGGCACCAAGCTCGGCTATGTTCAGGCGACGGTCGACTTCGCCCTGCGGCATGCGGAATTGCAGGAAACCTTCGACGCGTGGCTGCGTGAGCGCATTGGCGCGGCGCAACTGGGTGCGTGGGCCGCGAGTTCGATGCTGAGCCAACCGGCACCGGTCGCGCCCGGGCTCGCGCATTGAAGCCGTGCCAGTTGCATAGGAGAATTGAACGATACTCGCGAACGCGCAGCCTCGATAACCTGACGTCGTTTTGGCCGGGTGGGATCTGACGATGTCACCCTTTTTCAAGACGATGCGAAGAAAGGATTGGTAAGAAACGGTGCAAGGTTCCGCCCCCCGCACTGCTTTAAAATCGCGGCATGAACCCCAGCGTCCTCATTGTCGACGATGATCCCGTCGTGCGCGATCTGCTGAGCCGCTTCCTGCGCTCGCATAACTTCGATACGGCCGTGCTGCATGACGGCGTCCACCTCCAGCGCCGCCTCGAGCGCGAACGTCCGTCCATTGTGGTGCTGGACATCATGATGCCGGAGACCGACGGCCTCGAGGCCATTGCCGCCTTGCGCGCGGCCGGCGACGACATTCCCGTCATTTTCGTCACCGCGCGCGGCGCCGTGAGCGACCGCATTCGCGGGCTCTCGCTGGGCGCGGACGACTACTTGCCCAAGCCCTTCGATCCGCATGAACTGCTCGTGCGCATCCAGAACATCCTGCGGCGGCGCGGCCCCTCGACCGCCAGCGCACCCGAGGCACGCCGGCGCTACCGGTTCGGCGACTTCGAGCTCGACTTCACGATGCGCACGCTCTCCTGCGGCGACACGCAAATCCCGCTGAGGGAAAGCGAATTCGCGTTGCTGAAGGTATTCGCCACGCATCCCTACAAAGTGCTTTCGCGCACGCTGATCCACGATATCGTGCATCGCGACGAGCGCGAGTTCCACGAACGCAGCCTCGACGTGCCGATCTGGCGCCTGCGCCGCGTGATCGAGGCCGATCCGTCGAATCCGCGCCATATCCAGACCGTGCGCGGCAAGGGCTATGTATTCGTGCCGGACCCGGCGAATTATTCGGAGGCGCACGGCGCAGCAATTCAGTGAGAAGTCCGTTGAATACGCTGTTCGGGCGCATGGCATTACTCTCGGCGGCGGTTTTGCTTTCCATGCAGCTCGGCTGGTTTTTGCTGCTTGCCCGCCAGCCGCCGCGCCATGAAGTCGATGGTTTCGCGCGTGGTGTCCTGCTCGCGCTGCGGGTGGCCAGCGAAGAGCACGTCGGGGGCGGCACGCTGCCGCCCCCGGTGCATCTCGGCGGTTCGCTCGAGCCGCCGAAGGGCGGCGACCTGAGCGACGTGTTGCGCGTGCACCGCGTGCCGATGTGGAACGTGCCCAAGGACACGCATCTGCACGAACCGACGCGCAGGCCGCTAGTCGACTTGACGCGTCATCTGCGCGAACAATTGCCGCCCGGCACGCAGTTCGCCGTGGACGACGCGCGCCCGCCGCAACTGTGGGTGCGCTTTCCGGGCAGCACGAGCTGGGTCGTCGTGCCGGTCGATATTCCGCCGCCGCCGCGCTTTGTCATCGAAGGGATTTCGATGCTGCTGGCGGCGCTCACGCTGTCGTTCCTGGCTGCCTGGCAGATCCAGAAGCCGCTCGCGAGCCTCGCCCAGGCGGCGCGGCGGTTCGGCACCGGCGAGCGCATTGCGCCGCTCGAAGGCAAGGGGCCGCGCGAACTGCGCGACGTGAGCGCATCGTTCAACGACATGATGCGCTGCGTGAACGAGGCCGAAGATGACCGCGTGGTGATGCTGAGCGGCATTGCTCACGATCTGAAGACACCACTGACGCGGCTCAAGCTGCGCGCGACCCTGATGGCCGAGGAGGCGGAGCGCAACGGCATGCTGCGCGACGTCGATTCGCTCACCCACATCGTCCAGCAGTTTCTGGAGTTCGCGCAACAGTCGCCCGACGCGGGCAGGCTATTGGGCGTCGACGGTTTTCTGCAAAGCCAGTTTGGCAATCCTGACGAAATCGAGGGCGGTAACGGGCCGCTGTTCGTGCTCGATCTGCGCGCCGGTCCCCGGTTCAAGCTGCCGCAGGTCACGCTGGACCGGCTCGTCACGAATCTGGTCGACAACGCGCTCGAGTATGGCGCCCCGCCGGTCGAAATCTCGACGGCGATCGAAGACGGGGCGTTCCTGATACGCGTACGCGATCACGGCGCCGGCATCGAACCCGAGCGCATTCCCGCCGCCATGAGGCCGTTCGTACGCCTGAATGCGGCGCGTGGCGGCGAAGGTCACTGCGGCCTCGGACTGGCCATCGTCGCACGGCTCGCGCGCGACAGCGGCGGCCAATGCGACGTCGAGAACCATCCCGACGGCGGCCTGCTCGTAAAGCTCAACTTTCCTGTCACCCACGGCTGATACGCCGCCACGAAAAAAAAGCGCGCCGAGCCCCTTGCGGACCGGCGCGCAAACGTGCCAACGCTTGAAAAAGCGGGCGCTCGTGGACGTCTTGGGTCAGGCCGTCGTGCTGACGAACAGGCCGCTCGCGGCGCCCGGGCCCTGCTGCTGCAGGTTGCTCGCGAGCGTCGTGAGTAATTGCTGAAGCTCGGACGTCGTGCCGCTCGACGAACTCAAATTCACTGTATTCGACCTCGCTTATCGACATGTCTAACCCCCCGGTGAATGTGCGATATGGTCGATGCCCGACCGAGATGGCTGGTCAGGCCACTCAGTCGGCCCAATCGTATGCCGTCCTTCGCCGCGGGAGGCGGCTTTGTAATTCGAGGAAAGAGTTCAGGTAAGGTGCAGTGCCGCGCACGCGTGAAGAAGCTGGAGGCGCACATGGCCGCGGGCTTCACGTCCGAAGAGGAGCAGGTGATACGACGCTGGCTGGTGAGCGTCGCACGCTGAATGCACCCTGGCGCGACTGCGCGCTACTGCGAAGCGCTCTTCGTTTGCGCGAGGCTGCACGAATGGTCGAGCAGGCCTTCCGCCGTGCCGGTTCCGCCGTCGACATCGAGCCCGCTGTTCACGACGAGCCAGCCGTTGCGCTTTGCATCGGGGCCGGCGCCCGTCACGAGTATCGTCTGCACGGCCATGGTCTGTTTCGGGCCGAGATCGCGCTCGACCACGCGGAACGGATTGTTGTTGTCCGAGAGGCTCGTCACGCGCGTGACGCGGTAGCGCGAGCCGTCGAGCGTGGTCCAGCGCCACGTGCCCGGCGCCATGTCGCCATACGGTGCGAGTGCCTTCGTAATATCGGGTCGCATGCAATCGACGTGGATATGCAGTTGATTCTGCGTGCGGCGCTCCGAGGAGTTGATCTCGAGACCGAGCTGATCGCCTGCAAGCGGCATGCCGAGCTTCGCCTCCACGAAGCGTCCCGCGCCCCATGCGCCTACCCAGTATTCGGGCGCGCCGCCGTAGAGAATCTCGGGGCTCTCGATGCCGCCCACGCGGTCGGTGGGGATCACGAGATACTGCGCTCGCCCTGCGATGTCCTTGAGCACGGCATAGCGCTTCTGGAAGTCGACGGTGGTGCAGGGGCCGGGCTTGCCCTTGTCGCGCATGTTCGGCACGCACTGGCCGCCGACGACTTTCCAGAGACCGTCGGAGTCGACCGCGGAGAGGCGCACACAGGCGCCGGTGGCGGCGAGCGCCACGACTGCCGTCGTGGCGACGGCAAGCCTGGACATCCGCATGAAAGGGGTAACGCGCAAGGATCGCATCGGTACGAAGTCTGGGTTCATTCGATCGAACGCGCCGCACTGCGAAGCCTGCACGCGTCGCGGCGCGACGCAGCGCGCAGTGTAGCGCAATGGCCGTGACAGTCGCTTGTGCGCGGTTGGCGCGGCTTATTTGCGGCGCCGATGCAACGTGACCGGCTGCGTGCTCGATGTGTCCGTTGCCGCAGGCGTCGGTCCGCAGGTGCCGCAGGTGCCGCAGGTGCCGCAATCGCCGGTCGCGCCCTTGGGCTGCACGAAGCGCCCGAGGCGCTGCGCGAATGCACCACGTTGCGGGCGCAACAGTATGGCGGCCACGGCGGCTTGCAGGCGCGTGGCCGTTTTCGGCGCGAGCTTGCGCAGCGTATAGACGAAGCTCGCGGCCACGAGCAGCGCGATCACCGCATATTGAGCGACGAGTCCGGCGCTCATACGAAGTGCCTCGCGATCTGATACGTGACGAACGAGGCCGCATAGGCCACGACGAACATATAGCCGAACGAAACCACGACGGCGCGCCACGAGCGCGTTTCGCGGCGAATCACGGCGAGCGTGGACATGCATTGCGGTGCGAACGCGAACCACACCATCAGCGAGAGGGCGCTGGCGAGCGAGAAGTTCTGCGCAAGCGTGTGGCCGAGCGCGGCGGTATCCGCGTCGCCGCCCGCCACCGAGTACACCGTGGCGAGCGCGGCCACCGCCGTTTCGCGCGCGGCGAACGCGGGGATCAGCGAAAGGCTCATTTGCCAGTTGAAGCCGAGCGGCTCGAACGGCCATTGCAGCGCGCGGCCGAGATAGCCGGCGATAGAGTAATCGATGGCGGGCAGCGTCGCGCCTGCGGGCGGCGAGGGAAAGGTGGAGATGAACCACATCAGCACCGTGAGCGCGAGAATGATGCCCGTGAGGCGCTTGAGGAAGATCGCGCCGCGCTCCCACAGGCCGATGGCGACGTCGCGTGCGCGCGGCAGCCGGTACGAGGGCAGTTCCATGAGGAGCGCGTGTTCGCGGTGATCGCGGCGCAGGGTCTTCATGACCCAGCCTACCGCCATCGCGCCGATGATGCCGGCGGCGTAAAGCGCGAAGAGCACCAGGCCCTGCAGGTTGAATACGCCGAAGATCATGCGGTGTGGAATGAACGCGCCGATCAGCAGCGCGTAGACGGGCAAGCGTGCCGAGCACGTCATGAGCGGCGCGACGAGAATCGCGGCGAGCCGGTCGCGCGGGTCGGAAATGCTGCGCGTGCCCATCACGCCGGGAATCGCGCACGCGAAGCTCGACAGCAGCGGAATGAACGAGCGCCCGGTGAGCCCCACCGCCACCATCATGCGGTCGAGCAGAAAGGCCGCGCGCGGCAGATAGCCTGACTCCTCCAGCACGAGGATGAAGAAGAACAGCACCAGAATTTCGGGCAGAAAGCCGAGCACGGTGCCGACGCCGCCGAACAGGGCGTCCGTCACGAGGCTGCGCAGCGGGCCGTCGGGCAGCGCCGCGCCGGCGGCCGCGCCGAGCCAGGTGAAGCCGTCGCCGATGGCGTCGGTGAGCGGCTTGCCGAGCGAATACACGGCCTGGAACACGAGGAACATCACGAACGCGAGGATCAGCGGGCCGAGCACGGGGTGCAGCGCGAAGCGGTCGATGGCGTCGTCGCGCGCGTCGGTGGCGCGCGGCATCGTCACGGCGCTCGCGAGGATCGTGCGGACCGTGCCGTGCAGGTCGTCGTTGGCCGCTGCCGCCGTTGCGGTTCCTGCTGGCGTCTGGGGTTTTTCAGCCGTCGTGCGCTCGATCAGCTCGATGAGCGCTTGCGCGCCGCCGCGCCGCACGGCCACGGTTTCGACCACGGGCATGCCGAGCTGGCGCGCAAGCTCGGCAACGTTCACCTCGACGCCGCGGCGCTTCGCGGCGTCCATCATGTTCAGCGCGAGCACCATCGGACGCCCCATGCGCTGCACTTCGAGCACGAAGCGCAGATGCAGGCGCAGATTCGTCGCGTCGGCCACGCAGACGATCAGATCCGGCGCGGCCTCGCCCGGGTAGCGGCCGAGCAGCACGTCGTGCGTCACGCGCTCGTCGGGGCTCGTCGAATCGAGGCTGTAGGCGCCCGGCAGATCGAGCAGTTGCACCTTGCGGCCCGAGGGCGTGGCAAAGCGTCCTTCCTTGCGCTCGACCGTCACGCCCGCGTAATTGGCGACCTTCTGGCGCGCGCCGGTCAGCAGATTGAAGAGCGCGGTCTTGCCGCAGTTGGGATTGCCGACCAGCGCCACGCGCAGCGGCGTAACAGGAGCCAGGCTCATTGGGCGGTCCCCCCGTTCGTCGTCACGCTCACGCGCTGCGCTTCCGCGCGCCGCAATGCAAAGCGGGTCGAGCCGATCTGCACGAGCAGCGGGTCCGCGCCCCAGGGTGCGCGTGCAACCACGCGCACGGGCTCGCCCGCAACGAAGCCGAGGTCGCGCAGACGCTGCGCGATCGGGTCGGGGGCATCGATATCCTCGACACGCTCCACGAGGGCGGTCGCTCCTTTGGACAGATCGGTCAGACGCATAGGTGAGGGGCTTGCTTACAACGAATGAGAACTGTTCTCATTGTAGCGGCAGCGCCGTAGTTGTGGCGGCAAATGCGTCTTGAGTCCGTCGATGCGGGCGGGGAACCCACGGCCGAGGCGGGGTAGCGGTGGCGCGTGCGCTTATTTGCCGCAGGCTGCGCGCGGGTGCCCGGCGCCAAGGCCATTTAATCCGGATGGCTAATTGAATGATCGGCTCTGCAAGAATGCACCGCGTGGCTTGCTCGTTGCCAGGGTGGCCCGTGCGCTCAAATCTCCGGTGCAGGCAGCGTCCCGAGAATCGCTTCGAACGCGAGACCAATCGCGAGCAGCCTGCGGTCGCCGCCGGCCGGACCGTCGAGTTCGAGCCCGACTGGCAAGCGCGCGTCGACCAGACCTGCCGGCAGCGCGAGGCCCGGAATGCCGGCGTTGCTCGCGGGATCGGTGTTGCGCAGATACGCCTCCATCTCGTCGATCGGCGCCGCGCCGTCGATCGACACGCGAGACGAACCGTTCAGCTCGTCGATCGGCACGGCGGCAAGGCGCGTCGTGGGAAAGAGCAGCGCGTCGAGGCCGCTGGCCGCGAAAGTCTGCGCGTAAAGCTGCTGCAGGCGCGGCCGCCACACCGTCATCGCAGCGTGATAGTCGCCGCCGCGCGTGTCGGCGAGCACGGCATCGTAGGCCGCGCGCACGTCGGGGCTCGCAATGCGCGCGGCGACTTCGGCCACGGTTCGCGTCGGTGCGTGATTCGCAACGAGCCATGCGGCGAGATCGTCGATAGGCTCGTGCAGCGCGATTGCATAGCTCACGCGGTCGTTCAGCGCGAGCAGCTCGCTCATTTCGACTGGCACGAGCGTGACGCCCGCGGCTTCGAACTTCGCGAGCGCGGCGCGCGCCACGTCTTCGAGCGCGGCTTCGAGACCTTCCCACAGCGGCGCGGGCAGGCCAATGCGCAGATTCGTCACGGCGGCCGGCGAGAGCGGGCCGTGTCCGGTGATCACGGCGTCGAGCAGCGCGACGTCGGCTACCGTGCGCCCCATCGGCCCGACCGTGTCGCGCGTATGGCTGATCGGCACGACGGCCTGCGGGTCGTGATAGCGGCGTTGCGTGCCGCCGTCGCCCACGCTCGGGCGCAAGCCGACAATGCCGCACAGCGCGGCGGGAATGCGCGTGGAGCCGCCGGTGTCGGTGCCGAGTCCGGCGGGCACGATGCGCGCCGCAATGGCGGCCGCCGTGCCGCCGGAGGAGCCGCCGGGAATTCGTTCGGGATCCCAGGGGTTGCGCACGGGCCCCGCATGCGGCGCGAGATTCGTACTGGTAATGCCAAAGGCGAGTTCGTGCATGTTGGCCTTGCCGAGCAGGATCGCGCCGGCATCGACGAGACGCTGGACCGAAGGCGCGTGACGTGCGGGCACGAAGCCTTCGAGCGCGGGCGTGCCGGCCGAGGTTTGCAGGCCACGCGTATTGATGTTGTCCTTCACGACCACGGGCAGTCCGGCGAGCGGCAGACGCGCGCGCTCGTTTGCGCCGAGCGCGTCGATGCGCTGCGCGGCGGCGAGTGCGCCTTCCACGTCGAGCGCGGTTAGCGCGTTGAGGTTGGAGAGCGCCTGCGCGCGCGCGAGCAGCGTGGCGACGTAGTCGGCGGCCTTCAGTTGCCCCGCGTGGATAGCCTCGATGGCTTGCGTTGCGCTCAGTGCCAGTTGCTGGTCGACAGTCCAGGTCATGCAGCGTTCTCCTCGTGCGGCTATGCAGCCATGCTAACAACACGCGTGTCGCGTTGCTGCAGGCTACGCGTGTCCTACGTTGTGGCGCTACTTCTTCAAGCGGCGCAGCGCGAAGCGTGCAAGCGTGCGAGCGTGGGCACGAACGTTGGCCGCGACAGGCGCGCGTCGTTTTCTTCGAGGCAGAGTTCAATCATCTCGCGCGGGTCGAGCGAGTCGCTCAAAGTTTGCGCGTAGGTCAGCACGCGGATCGAGGCGCGGCCTTCGGTCTGTACCGCGATGTCCCAGATCGGCAGCGACGTGAGGCGGCTGAGCGCGTCGGGCTCGAGCTTCGGCCAGTCGAGCACGGCGGGGCGGTACGGATCGTGGGTGTCGAGCAGCATCCGGCAGAACAGCTTGCGGTGTTCGTCCGATCCGATCCTGATGGGCCCTGGCGTGTCGCGAGTCCAGCGCCGCAGCGCGGCGTCCTTCTCGGAGATGAAGGCTGCGCCTTCGTCCCGATGCGTCAGGGTTTCGGACATGAGCATCTAACGTGAAGGGGGTATGACTCCTATTCTGTCACAACCGTAAGGAAGCATGCGCCCTCACGCGCAGCGCCGCTGCTGGTCGATCCACATGCGCGCCCAGCGGCACGCGTAGGCGAGCGCGTGCCTTTCTTCGAAGAAGTAATCGAGCTCGTCGAACGAATGCTGCGCGCCCGGCTGCGTGCCAATGGTGAGATTGGCGGCAAAAAGGCCGTTCGGGAGTTGCTGCGCGCTGGGGGCGACGACGTAGCCTTTGTAGCGTAATGGTGTGTTCATGGCCGCGCTTCCTGCTGATCTTCTGCTGATTTGCTCGGGTTCTCTTTCGGAGTGACGCGTGTATTTGCTGTTCACTCACGGTGCCGACACGGACCAGCCTACGGGCCGCCGTATGTCGATGGAACCAATCATTCGTCGCAAGCAAATCACGTGTGGCCTGGGACGGTCAGCAGAATGATCCGGATGAGGCGAGGGGGTGAATCTGGCTTCAATGTGGACCGGGCGGTAGGCGGCGTCTGTGGGATGGCGCACGCGATGCGCGCCGCGCGAGGCCGGCAATGTGGGTTAGGGAACGTTTCCCGCCCCGCGCGTCGACGGCGTGCGGGTGGGCAAACAGGAGAGGTCGGGCAGCGTGTCAGACGGCGAGGCTCAGGCGCTTGTCGGTGCGCGGCGCGTTGGCGGCCTGCGCGCCGCCGACGCTGTTCAAGGCGCTCGCCAGCGGCGCCGCGTAGTGTTCCTGGCCCTGGCCGCCGAACGCGAGCGCGAACTGCGCCGCCTGGCGGCCGACCGTGGCAAGCTGTTCGGCGACCTTGCCGTCGGAGCATTGCTGCGCGCTCTCGAAGCGAGTCTCCAGCGTGTTGATGCCCGCGCCGAACGGCGTTGGCCAGCCGCGCAGCGCGTGCACGATCGAGCGCAGCGAGGTCAGCACCGAGCCCGTGGCCTGCCAGCCATAGGCCGTGACGATGCAGCCCACCGCGCGGCCGTCGAGGTATGGGCGATTGTCTGCACGCAGTTCTTCGAGCGTGTCGAGCGCGTTCTTCACGAGCCCGGAAATGCCGCCGTGATAGCCGGGCGTCGCGATGATGACAGCGTCGGCGGCGCGCACGGCTTCGATCAGTTCGAGTTGGGCGTCGGTGCGAACGGGGTCTTCGGGCGCATAGTGCGGCAGCGTATGCAGGAACGTGCCGCCGAATAATTGCGTGCGCGCGCCGGCGTCTTCGGCGCCGCGCAGCGCGAAAGCGAGCGCGCGCTCGGTCGACGAGGCGGCGCGCGTCGTGCCGCCGATGCCCACCACGAGCGGGCGGCGATGCGAATCGGAAATGCTCAAGGGGGACCCCCGGAAATGCGATGAGACCTGGCTCGCGCGTGATCGGGCAACGCAGCCACGAAGCCTGGCAGGCTGGAAAGGGTCATCTTAGAGAGCCCGCTGCGCGGCGCGAAACGACTTTTTGTTCTATCTATATGCCGGCAGCGCCAGGTTGCGCTGCGCCATGCGGTCCGAAATGCATATGCGAAACCATTGGTTGGACACGCGGCGGGCCGTGGCTAAGATGAAGCCGTCTCCTCCATGACATCTCCTTGACATGGGATTCGGCCCCGCACTTCTCCGGTGACGGGGCTGTTTTTTTCTGGAGACGGGAACGGGCGGCGCTTTGAGGTCTTCGAGGCCGTGATTGCGGCAACTGCGTGCCGCGCTGTATGTCGTGCTTTGACGCGCTAGCTCACACCGTCAGCACGTTGCCATCGGGGCCGATTTGCGGCGGAATTTCCGGCAGGGTCCCGTTGCCCGGCGCGGTGCGCCCGGGGGCGCCCGGCGTGGCCGGCAGCGTGGGCGCCGGAGCGCGCACAGCCGGTTCGGCGATCTTGCGGGTGGTGAGCTTGTCGGCAGAGGCAAGCCTGTGCTTGGTGCCGTGATGCGCCTTCTTGCCGGCATTGCCTGCATGCGCCGAGGGCGTGCGCGCTTCCGGCGGATTCCAGATCTCGATGTAGTGTTCCCCGGCGACCGCGGTGGACGCGAGGACGCCCAGCAAGGTCCCCGTGATGAAGAATCGCACGTCGTGTTCTCCGTTTCGATATACAGGCCGGGGCCGCACCATGCACCGGGGCGCGATGGAGCGGCGTAACCCGGTACGGCGACCGGGCGGCACGGACGGCCGGCTGCACGCACTGTACATTCATACAGGCGCTTATGCAAACGTTTCACGACGTGCTGCGGGCGATGTGTTGCATGGGTGCGCCGCGGCCCGGCGGGGCGCCTTGCAGGGCTTGCGCCGACGCTCGATTTGAGGTGTGCGGGAGGCTCAGGCGTCGAGCGCCGCGCGGTTTTGCGCGATCGCGCCGTCCCCGGCCGGGCCGTGGGAGCCGAGCCAGCGCCCGTAGCTGCGCGGCGAGAACGCGAGCGTGAGCACGATCATCGCGCTGATCGATACAGCGAGCATGATCCACGCGCCCGTGAAACCGCCCGTGAGGTCGCGCACGCGGCCGGCCACGATGGGGGCGAGCGCGGCGATCACGAAGCCCAGACCCTGGACGAAGGCGACGAGGCGCGCGACCAGGCGGTGGTCCGCGCAATGGTCGAGCGCGGTGACGAGCGTGACCGAGAACGTGCCGCCGAGCCCCGCGCCGGCCGCCGCGACCCACAGCAGTGGCGCGGCCTCGGGCCATGCGGCGAGGCCGATCACGCCGACGAGCTGGCCACACAGGCCCAGAACGAGCCACGGACGCCGGTCCGTGAACGCCACCGCGGCGAGCGGCAGGAGCAGCGCGCTGGCGGCCTGGAACACGGTCATCGCGGCGAGCAGCGAGCCGCTCGCTTCGACGCTCGCGCCATGCTGCTGATAGTAGGCGGGCAGCCACGCGACGAGACTCGTATAGCCGCCGTTGACGAGCCCGAAATGCAGACCGAGCGTCCACGCCCGGCGCTTGCGCCAGACCGGCACCGTTGCCGCGTCGGCATGCTCCTGGGAGGGCGAGGTGGCGGCCTGCTGTGCGCGCCGGCCTGCTCCGAACCCGCCGTTCAACACCCCCCAGATCGCGAGCGCGACCAGCGCTGGCAATGCCCAGACGGCAAGCCCCGCATGCCACGAACCGCTGAGGCGCGCGACGAGTGGGCTCAGGCTCGCGCCGAGCCCGCCGCCGCCCATGATCGACGCCGAGAACAGCCCCATCGCGAGCGGCACCTGCGTGGCGAAGCGTTGCTTCATGACGGCGGGCAGCAGCGCCTGGATGGCCGCGACGCCCGCACCGGCCGTGGCCGCCGTGAGCATGAGCGCGCCGCCGCTGGCGGCGAACGCGCGGGCCGCGCATGCCGCGGCAATCGCCACGAGCCCGAGCGCGACGCCGCGCGTCTCGCCGAGCCGGCGCGCGAGCAGGCCGGTGCCGAACGCGCCGAGCCCCATCGCGACGACGGGCAGGCTCGTGAGCAGCGATACGCCGTAGAAGCTCAGCCCGGTGTCGTTGCGAATGGTCGTCATGAGCGGGCTGATCGAGGTGAGCAGCGGCCGCAGATTCAGGCCGATCGCGACGATCGCGGCATACCACACAAGCACGCTGGCCGAGTCGCCGGACGGCGTCTGGGAACGAATGGAGCGGTTTAGAGGGTTCAATGCGGTCAACCTTTTTGTGGCTTTATGGTTGACCATTATACAAAATAATTGTTAACAATTAGCCCATGCCAGCTATGTCCGGCATGGGCGATCGAGTATGGGCGCGCGTCTATATCGCCTCGCCATGGGGCTCGCTACAATGCGACCTGACCCACCGACCCAACCCAGCTAGCGCGCCTGCCCATGGCCCAATCCTCCCGCCTCGCTCCGCCCCGCGATACCGACGAACCGTCCGATGTCGAAGCGCATGTCTATGCGTCGATTTCTTCCGCGCTGCTGGAAGGCAAGCTCGCGCCGGGCCAGCAACTGGTGGAGCGCGAACTCGCGGCGGCGTTCGGCTGCACGCGCGGCGCGTTGCGCAAGGTGCTGGCGCGCCTCGGCTTCGAAGGCAAGCTCGTGCTCGAACCCAATCGCGGCGCGTTCGTGCCTTCGCCCTCCGAAGACGACATTCGCGCCGTGTACCGCGCGCGCCAGGTGGCCGAAGCGGGCGTCATGGTGAGCCTGTGCGGCACGCTCGACGCCGCGATGCGGCGCAAGCTCGCGGCCCACGTGCGCAGCGAGAAGAAGGCGTTGCGCGAGGCGCGCGTGGACGAAGCGGTGCGCCTCGCGGGGCAGTTCCATCTGCTGCTGACCGAGCAGGCGGGCGGCGCTGCGCTCGTGGAAGCGCTGGCGCAACTGGTCGCGAAAACGGAGCTTTACAAGGCCTTGTTCGATCCGTCGAAGGCGTCGATGTGCGCGCCCGACGAGCACGCGCAGATCATCGAGGCGCTCGAGGCGGGGGACCTGGCGGCGGCGCTCGCCACGATGCGCGCGCATCTAGGCGAGCTGGAGGAGCGGGTGGTGCAGCAGGCGCGTGCGCGCGCGGGCCGCGATCTCAAGACGGTGTTCGCGGATCTCGCGAACGGCTGAATGTGCAAGGCGCGCGTCAGCCCTGACCTACGCGCCGGCGCAGCTCCTTCGAAGCCGCGAGCGGAATGCGCGCATCGTCCCACGTGGCGAGCCATTCGATCTCTTTCGCGGCGAACACCTGGCCATGATTGCGCAGCGCGTACTGCAATGAGTCGATGACGTGATTGCGGATGATTTCGGGCGTATGCGGGTCGTCGAGGACGATGCGCAAGGCTTCGAGCGTGGCCATTGTGCGGCTCCGACGAATGTGGCGACCGCAACGTTATCGCACGACAAAAAAGCGCTTGCCGGGCGAAAAAAATAGCCGGCAAAGCGCGCCTCAGTGCCGCGTGCGCCTGAAGATCTCGTACTCTTCGGCGAAGGCTCTCGCAACAGCGGGCCGCTCGCGCACGCGTTGCGCGTAGGTCGCGACGGCCTCCCATTGCGACACATCGATGCCCACGTACGGCGCCCAGTTCAGCACGGTCACGAGATAGGCGTCCGCCACGCTGTACTCCTCAAGCAGGAAGGTGCGCGGCTCGAGATGCTGCGCGAGCAAGCCGAAGCGGCGGGGGATCTTGCCGCGCGCATACTCCTTGACGGCTTCGTCCACGTCCTTGCCGAGCAGCGGTACGAACACGGCCTTGTGCAGCTCGGTGCCGATGAAGCCAAGCCATTGCTGCAGGCGCGCGCTCGCGCGTGCCCGCTGGCGGCGCGAGCCGTGCCTCGGGAAAACGGTCGGCCACCCACGGCAGCACCGCCGAGTTTTCGGTGAGCGTCCAGCTGTCGTCCTCGCGCAGCACCGGCACCTGGCCGAGTGCGTTGACGGCGAAGAAGTCGCCGCCTTCGGCGAGCTGCTTCGTGAGCGTATCGACCTGGATGTAGCGTGCCTGCGCGCCTGCCTCGTAGAGCGCGATGCGCGTGGCGAGCGAGCACGCCAGCCGCCGCCCGATGCCAGCGCGCCGATGCTGGCGCGCCTCGCCTCCGCGCTATTGCACAGCATGGCGCTGCGCGCGCGTGCCGGCGATTCGCGGGCCTCGCTGCGCGCCATGGTGGTGGCCGGCGTCGCGCGAAGTGATGTCACGCTGAAGCTCGCCTGCCGGCGTCTGCTACACGGGTCCGCATGCCGCTTTCCCTTGTTACACTGGTGCAGTCGCGCAGGGACGGCTTGCGCACTCGAAGAGGGGAACACGATGGTGCGCTACAGGCACTACAAGGGTGGCATTTACGAACTGGTTTGCGAGGCCACGCTCGAATCGGATCCTTCCGTCACGATGATCGTGTATCGCGCGGCGAACGGTACGATCTGGACGCGGCCCTCCAACGTGTTCTTCGAACTCGTCGAGTATGAAGGCGGACTCGTGCCGCGCTTCGCGCCCGTCAACTGATTCTTTTCACACTCGTCTTTTTCCACGCTTTAGAGGTTTCGCCGAATGCGTTTACTGATTGCGCTGATCCTGCCCTGGCTCCTGTTCTTCACCATTGGGCGTCCGATTGCGGGCATCGTCTGCCTGATCCTGCAAGTTACGCTGGTCGGGTGGATTCCGGCCGCGATCTGGGCCGTGTATTCGCTCAGCCAGTTCAAGACCGACCGGAAAATAGAGGACGCGCTCGGCCGTCGCGGCTAAATCCCGGAGCGGGCGTCTACGCGCCGCGTAGAGGCGCGTTCAGCGTTACAGCGGTAACCCGTGCTCACAATTCAATAAGAACTTAACGCTGATTCTTCTTTCTTACAAATAGAAAGGAGGGTTCGCTATGTTCAAGTTCGTTCTCACGGTGGGCGCCATCGCGCTCCTTGCCGGGTGTGCGGTGGGCCCGGGCTACGACTATGGTCACGGCGGCTATGGCCAGCCGTACTCCACCGGTTATTACAGCGGCTACGCGCCGGGCTATGCGCCGACATATGGCAGCGTGAACATCGGCGTCTGGGGCGGTGGCGGCGGTCGCGATTATCACGGCGGCGACTGGCACGGGGGCGGCGGTGGCTGGCACGGAGGCGCTCCGGGTGGTCACGGTGCGACTTGGGGGCCGCCGGGCGGCGGTCATGGGGGCGGCCCCGGCGGCGGCCATGGTGGCGGAGGCCACGGCGGTGGCGGTCACGGTGGCGGCGGACCGGGCGGCCGTTGATGCGGGCTTGCCGCTTAGGCGCCGCTTCGTGGTGCGCCATCATCCGCGCCGAGCCGGAAATCCGTTTCAAAACGAATCAGGCCCGCCACTCTCACGAGGGCGGGCCTGCTGGTTTGCACGAGAACCCGGCGTCATAGCCGGGGTTGTCGCGAAACTTACTGGCTCGACTGCGACGTTCCATTCGTCGACGGGCCATAAGCCGTAGCGCGCTGCGCTGCGATCTTGGCTTCGGCAGCCTGAATGTTTTCCGGGTAGTGCATCCAGTCGCTCGGATCGTAGCCGGCGGCGCGCAGTTGCGCGAGATCGGCCCGAACTTCGGCACGGGTCACAGGTTGTTGCTGGGGTTGTGCCTGCGCGAACGCAGCGGCGGGCACGGCGACGATGGCGGCGAGCACAGCTGCCTTCAGAATCGACTTCACGACTAACCTCCGATTTTTGTGAGGAGCCATCGCATCGGCGTGGCCCATCCCGATAATGTATGCGGGCCGAGGGTCAGGGTAAATACTTAGAAAACGAATTCAGTGTTCTCTTTGCGACAACAATCGGTTTCGAAATCTCCTGAAGTATTGCGCCAGGCACGTGCAATAAGGCGTGAAGGCCGTGGAACACCCGGCCCTAAAATCTCGCCGGATTATTGCGAAATCCGTAATTCCAATTCGCCTGAATCAGTCTGTATCCGGCCGGGGCGCTTGCCTAGAATCCACTCACAGCCAGCCGATGCGGCGAGTCGCAGCGAGCCGGCGGAGCACGACAGGGTATGCACCGTCGTTGCGCATCGACGTCAAATAATTCCGGAGGTTGTCACCATGAAGTCGCTTCTCAAGGCTGTTGCCGTCACCGTTGCTCTGGCCGCCCCGCTGGCCGCTTTCGCCCAGGCCGATCAAGGTCTGACCCGCGAGCAAGTGCGCGAGCAACTCGTTGAATTCCAGCAAACGAGCCGCAATCAGGCTGCAGTCGCCACCCAGACGGCCGCGCCGGTCGCCCAGACCGATGGCTCCTTCGGCGGCGTGAGCAACTCGACGTCGGTTGCGGGCGCTCGCTATGTGTCGGAAGCGGCTCGCACCGGTCCGCAATCGGTGTACTTCGGCGGTCAGTAAGCCTGTCGGCAGCACGCAGATAAAAACGGCCCGCGAATCGAATTCGCGGGCCGTTTCGCATACGGGCTCTGCGTTTTGCAGCCGCTACATTGCTTCCGCCTCTGGCACGTCGAGCACGAGATCCGTGCGCGCGACGGCCACGCAGGTCAGCACATAGCCGTCGGCTTTTTCCTCGCGGCTCAATCCGGGCCACTCGATCGTGAAGCTCACTTCGCCGCTCACCACGCGGCACAGGCAGGCGCGGCAGGTGCCGTTGCGGCACATGCGCGGCAGACGGATGCCCTCGAACGCTGCCGCTTCGAGCAAGGTCAGTTCGGGCGGCGCTTCGAAGCTGCGCCCGAGCGGTTCCAAGCGGACGACGGGCACATGTGGCGGGCCGTCCTGCTCGCTTTCGTGGCTCATATCGCTCATGAAAGCGACACCCCGAGCAGCCGCCCCGCGCCCGCCGTGAACGCCGCCGCGGCGAGCCCGATCACGATCTGCCGGAACGCCGAGAAGGTTGCGCTGCGCCCATTGAAAAGCGACGTGAACACGCCGACAAGGGCGAGCCCGCACGCGCTCAGCGCCACCGACTGCGCGATGGCCGTGACGCCGTGCGCCCACAGGAACGGGGCGGTCGGAAACGCCGCGCCGAGCGAGAAGAGGAAAAAGGAGACGACGGCGGCCGACCACGGATTGCCGCCCAACTCTTTAGGGTCGATGCCAAGCTCCTCGCGCGCCAGCGTATTGAGCGCCTCGTCCTTGTTGCGCATGATCTGGGCGGCCACGCGGCGTGCTTCATCGGGGTCGACGCCCTTCGCCTGATAGATCAGCGCGAGCTCGTGGCGCTCGGCGTCGGGCGTGTGCTCGAGTTCGTCGGCTTCCTTCGCGAGCTGCGTGCGCGCGAGCTCCCGCGCGTTGGTCACCGAGAGCCATTCGCCGAGCGCCATGGAGCAGGCGCCGGCCACGAGGCCCGCAAGCCCCGTGAGCAAAATTGTGCGATTGACGCTACCCGCGCCCGCCACGCCCATGATCAGGCAGAAGTTCGAGACGAGCCCGTCGTTCGCCCCCAGCACCGCTGCGCGCAGGTCGTTGCCCGACGTCGCGCTCTTGTGCCACGACTCGGCGGCGCCGATCGCTTCGCCGTGGCCGTGGCCGTGTTCGGGCTCGCGCTTCTTCGCGACGATCGCCTGCACGATGGCGGCGTGCTGCTGCTCCTGGGCGGAGAGCTTCTCGGCGCCGGGTTCGCGCGCGTAGCGGTCGCGGTCGGCGTATTCGGCGGCGGCGACGGTGGGCAGCACGAGCGAAGGGCCGAACGAGCGTGTGAGCGTTTGCAGCAAGCGAGTTTTTGCGCTGCGCCGATGCGGCGGGGGCGTGACGCCGTTGGCCGCGAGCTTCTCGCGCCAGACGCTCGCATGCTCGCGCTCGGAGGCGGCGAGTTCGGCGAAGATGCGGCGGCGCTCGTCGTCTTTCTCGACCGCGGATAGCGTGTCGTAAACAGCGGCGCTGTCGAGCTCGTCGGCGAGATTGCGCCGGAAGCGGTTGATTTCCTGAGCGGAGGCCATGGGCGCGGTGCGGGAAGCGATCCGTCAAGCTTACCCTGGCGTCGCTGTGGGCAGAAGCCGCGCCTCGCCTCCTGCTTCGCTCCTGCCTGTCCGGTGCGCTCAGCGGCGCTGACGCAGATGCCGATAGACCGTGTTGCGTGCGAGACCGAGTTCGCGAGCCGCCGCCGAAACATTGCCGCTGTGGCGCGCGAGGGTCTCTTCGATGAGCCGCGACTGCCAGACGGAGAGGCGCGCGGGCTCGTGTTCCGTGTCGCTCGTCTGGTATTCAGCCGTGGCATCGGCGGACGGCTCCGCGCAGTCGCTCGCGGGGTCGCAATCGTGCATGAGGTCTTCGGGCAGATGCTCCATGTCGATGGCGTCTTCGCCTTCGGCCATGATCGCCGCCGTGCGCAGGGCGCTCGCGAGCTGACGCAGATTGCCCGGCCAGCGGCAGCGCGCGAAGCACGCCCGAACGGCCGGCGTGAGACGCGCGGGCGCGCCCGGCGCCTCGCGCCGCACGATCTCGAGCATGCGGGCGACGAGCGCGTCGAGGTCGGTGCGTTCGGCCAGCGCCGGCAGCGTGACGACGAGGCCGTTGATGCGGTAGTAGAGATCCTCGCGGAACGTGCCTTCGGCGATCATCGCGCGCAGATCGCGGTGCGTCGCGCAGACGATGCGCAAATCCACCGGCACGGCGCGGGTACCGCCGAGCGGCACGACGGCGCGCTCCTGCAGCACGCGCATGAGCCGCACCTGTTGCGCCAGCGGCATGTCGCCGATCTCGTCGAGAAACAGCGTGCCGCCATGCGCCTGCGCGATCTTGCCGGCGCTGCCGCGGCGCTTCGCGCCCGTGAACGCGCCGTCCTCGTAGCCAAACAGCTCCGCTTCGATCAGCGTGTCGGGCAGTGCGGCGCAGTTGAGCGCGACGAACGGCCCGTCGCGACGCGGCGAATCGCGATGCAGCGCCCGTGCGAGCCATTCCTTGCCGGTGCCGGTGCGGCCGAGCACGAGCACGGGAATGTCGCGGCCGCGCACGCGCGCCACGCGCTGCAGGGCGGCGGCGAGCCGCGCGTCGCCGGTGTCGAGTTCGGCGAGCGTGGGCTGCGGCGTGGTGTCGGCGGCGTTGGGCGCTTTCGCCAGGGCGGGCGCAGGCGCGTATGGCGAGCGGGACGTCTCGGGTAAGGCACTCCTGTGCGCGAACGTAGCGAAGCTCGACGTAGCGACGCCCGACGTAGCGACGCCCGACGTGGCCGCGCCGGGCGTGGCGCGCGCGATCACGCGCACGCCGCTTGGCAGTGTGAGCGTGAGCGGCTCGCCGGTCGCGCGCATGAGCTGCTGCATGAACGCCGCGAACGGCTGGCCGAAGAGCGCCGCGAACTCGCGCTGCTGCAGCTCGGCGAGCGGCGCGCCGAACTGGAACAGGGCGCTGCGGTTTGCACAGAGGAGCGTGCCATCGGCCGAGAATGCCGCCAAACCTTCGTAGAGCGTACCAATGAATTCCGCGCGCGCATGAAACTGGAGCCGGATGGCATCGGCGAATTCGGTGTTGAACAGATGGTTCTCGATCATCTGCGCCGACATGCGCACGAGCGCGAGCGTGTGCTTGTGAAAACCGCGCGACTCGCCGCTCACGTCGAGCGCGCCGAGCGTGCGTCCGTACGGATCCGCGATCGGCGCGCACGAACAGGTGAGAATGTGATTAGCGCGCAAAAAATGCTCGCCCGCATGCACCGTGGTTGGCTGGCCTTCCACGAGCGCCGTGCCAATGGCATTCGTGCCGCGATGCTGCTCGGCCCAGGAAACGCCTGGGCGCAGCGCGACGCGCTGCGCTTTCTCGACGAAGTCGCTGTCGGCGAAGCTGTGGAGGATCACCCCGTTGCGATCGGTGAGCAGCACCATGCTCTGCGTATCGACGATCTGCGCATGCAAGGCGTCCATGACGGGGCGCGCCTGATGATAGAGCGTGCGGTTCGTGTCGATCAGCTCGCGCAGGTCGGTGCCGGCCAGCGCGTCGAACTCGGGCGCCTCGGTGGCGCGCAGCCCGAGTGCGCGCGAGCGCGCGTGAGCCTGCGCGATGGCGTCCGCGCGGGCCGCGTCGTGCGGCGTGACGGGGCGTCGGGTCACTCGTGTCTCCAGTCGTTTTGGGCGCTACGCTGCGGTGCAGCATGGCAAGTGCGCGAGCGGCGCCTCTGGGGCAGTTCATGGTACAGGATACGCGGCGGCTGCCTATTCGGGTTGAAGCCGGGTTCCAGCCCGGTTCAAGCCGCGACGGTGCCTCAACTGCGCCTTGAGTTTACTGGCGCGGGTGCCATGATGAAGGTGAGGGCGCATTCGCGTCGCGCCCCCGCTGAGTAGCGGAGTTCGTCATGGTGCACGGCGAATTGAGGATCGTGGTGGCGGTGCTCGCCACGTTCGTTGCGCTCTTTGGCCTCGGGTATGCGATTGACGGATTGATCTTCGACGAGAACAACGTCGTGCTCTCCGGAATGGTGACCGTGGCCCTTGGAATCGTCGCGTTCGTGGTGATGCTCACCCTGCATCCGAAGGACCTCGAAGATCTCGATCAGCCCCGGCATCGCGAAACCTGACGCGCCCGGGTGGCGCGCATGGTGCGATGCGGCAACCGGCGCAGCGCGTTGGCGCAGGGCCGGGGAGGAGAGTGTTTGTGCGCGCAACGGCGCACGCGCATGTTGCACCTGCGAAAAAGGGATCGGACGAAGACGCCGCTGGCTATTTCACGTGTGTGACAACGTCGACTTTGCGGGCGGCAGGAAGTCGTCTAAAGTGAATCAAATCAACCTGCGCGAACGTGTCGTTCGCCAGGGTTGGTGTTGATCCGCGCGAGCTGGATCGGGTGTTCCCAGGCACCAGGTTGGGGCAGTCCGAGGACGGTTGAACGCGGCCTTTTCACCCTCCACCAAAGGCGACCACCATGCAGATCATGTTTCCGAATGAGGTGCCCGAGTACTCGGGCCCAGACCTGACCTTGGCGTTTCCGGCGATGATCGATGGCGAGCGGGTGGAGTGTCTGATCACGGCGGCGGCGCTGGAAGACCACTTCGGGGCGGCTTCGCCGCGCGCCGAAGACATGCTGAGCGCGTTCGACCATCATCGCGACTGCATCGAGGCTTGCGCGCGCCGTTTGCTCTCCGAAACACGTGCGCAGTGTCTCGTGCTGCGCAGCGGCTACGTGCGTTTCGTGCAGGCCCACGCCAGCGCGTAGTTAACGCAAAGGCGCCCGGAAGACGCGGGCGCGTTCGGTTCAACTGAATTTTTTTGCCGCGCCCGTTAGGGCGCGGCTTTCGTTTACGCATGTGCTGCCCTGTCGCTAGATCATGCGGCGCAACGTGTTATCGCGGAATACGACGTGATGCGCGATCGCCGCGAGCGCGTGCAGCCCGATCACCCAATAGAACAGGTTGCCGACCAGCACGTGCGCGTCTTTGAGGAACTTGCGCGCGGCGGGGTCCGGGCCGACGAGCGTGATCTGCAGATCGAGGCGCGCGAGCGTGACCGGATGGCCACCGGCGTTGATCATCAAAATGCCGAGGAGCGGCTGCACGAAGATGAACAGGTAGAGCGCGAGATGCACGAGGCGCGAGAGAAACGACAGCAGCGCGTTCGAGTCGATCTCCGCGGGCGCGCCGCGCCAAAGACGCCACGCGATCGCGAGATAGGCGAGCGCGACGAGCAGGAAAATGACCCAGTGAAAGAATACGGCGGGTTTCGTGTAGCGTTCGGTTGCGGCGGGGTAAGTTGCCACGTGGCGGCTCCCGTGTACGGGGAATCTGACGATGGTTCCCTATGATAAGGAGGACGCGCCGTGCGGGGCAGTTATGCGGCTGGGAAGTTTAATTCTGAGGGGGCGGCGGCGAATCGAAACGAAAAGGGTGGCGCGAAGCCACCCTTTTGCTTTTACGCGTTGCCGAGATAGAAGAACCGGAACAGGAACACGGCGGCGATGATCCACACGATCAGCTTCACGTCGCGCACACGGCCCGTGAGGAGCTTCAGACCCGCATACGAGATGAAGCCGAACGCCACGCCATTGGCGATCGAGTAGGTGAACGGCATGACAAGCGCCGTGAGGGCGGCGGGCACGACTTCGGTAGCGTCGTCCCAGGGCAGATCGGCGAGTTCGCGCAGCATCAGGCACGAGACGTAGAGCAGCGCCGGCGCCGTGGCGTAGCCCGGCACGACGCCCGCGAGCGGCGCGACGAACAGGCACGCGAGGAACAGCACGGCCACGGTGAGCGCCGTCATGCCGGTGCGGCCGCCCGCCTGCACGCCCGAGGCGCTTTCGATATACGCCGTGGTCGACGAGGTGCCGAGAATCGAGCCCGCGAGAATCGCGGTGCTATCCGCGAGCAGCGCGCGGTTCAGGCGGTGCATCTTGCCGTGCACGAGCAGGCCGGCACGGTTGGCCACGCCCATCAGCGTGCCGGTCGCATCGAACAGCTCGACGAGGAAGAACACGAGCACCACGTTGAGCACGCCAGTGGAGAGCGCCGCCTTGATGTCGAGCTGCGCGAAAGTCGGCATGATCGACGGCGGCGGCGAGAAGACGCCGTGGAACTGGTTGCCACCGAAGAAGAACGAGAGAATCGTGACACCCACGATGCCGATCAGGATCGCACCGCGCACCTTCAGCACGTCGAGCGTGACAATGGCGAAGAAGCCGATGATCGCGAGGATCGTGTGCGGATCGTGCAGGTTGCCGAGTTCGACGAGCGTGGCCGGGCTGCCGACCACCACGCCCGAGGTCTTCAGCGAGATGATCGCGAGGAAGAGACCGATACCCGCCGTGATCGACACGCGGATCGAATGCGGAATGCCATTGACGATGGCTTCGCGCACGCGCAGCAGCGTGACGATGAAGAACAGGCACCCGGAGATGAACACCGCGCCGAGCGCGGCCTGCCACGTGAAGCCCATGCCCTTCACGACCGTATAGGCGAAATATGCGTTCAGGCCCATGCCGGGCGCGAGCGCGATGGGGTAGTTCGCGTAGAGGCCCATGACGAGCGAGGCGAGCGCCGCGACGAGGCAGGTGGCGACGAATACGCTTTCCTTCGGCATGCCGGCGTCGCCGAGAATGGCCGGATTCACGAAGATGATGTAAGCCATCGTGAGGAAAGTCGTGATACCGGCGAGCAGTTCGGTGCGCAGGTTGGTGCCTGCTTCTTCGAAACCGAAATAGCGTTTGATGGCGTCCATGAAGATCGGGCCCTTGAGAGTCGAGCGGGTTGTTCGCTGCTTGTTGGTGTGGTGTCTTGCGTGTAGCCGGCGCGGCTGGTCCTTGATGTGCCCATGCACGCGCGCGCATGCCGCAGCGTGCGGCTACGGGCGCGATTGTAAACAATTGTTCGTCGAGCGCAGAAAAGCCGTCGTCGTGAGCGTGGAACGGTTACAACAGCGCGCGTTGCGGTAGCAAGCGTGAGAGGGCGCGGCGAGTGCGCCCGTGGCGGGAGGCGATGGGCACGACCGCTTGCAGGCGCCTGGCGTTGCTTCGCCCGGTGCCGGGTTACTGCGGCCGTGCTGCAATCAAGCGATTACTGCTGCATTTGACCGGCGGGAGCGCCATATCCGGCGCGCGCCGCACGCCGCTGCGCGACGATCGCGCCCGCGCGTTGCGCGTTTTCCGGGTAGTCGATCCAGTCGAGCGGGTCGTAGCCCGCCTGCCGCCATTCGATCAGATCCGCACGGACCTGCGCTCGAGTCAGCGGTTGTGAGGGATCGTACGGTTGGGCCACCGCCGCAGCCGACGCGAAGCAGCACGCTGCGGCGAGGACGCCGAGCGCTACACGCGGAAGGGAGTTCATGGCAGGGCCTTTCATATTAGGGATATCCCTAAAAGTATAGGCGCTATCTCATTAAGTCAAAGGGGGATCGGGGGCTTCCTGGGTTACCCGCGACGCTTCGAAAAGTCGTTGCGAGCGTTTGCCGTGCGGTAGTCGGTCGGGCGTTGGCCGGTCCATTTGCGGAACGCGCGATGAAACGCGCTCGGCTCCGCGAACCCGACAGCGGCGGCGACATCGGCGACTGAGCGGCCCGGTTCCTGCAGCGCCGCGATCGCCAGGTCGCGGCGCAATTCGTCCTTGATCGACTGGCAGCTGTGGCCTTCCTGGTTCAGCCGCCGGCGCAGCGTGGCGGGCGCCACGTTCAGGCGTTGCGCGATGGCGTCGGCATCGGGCCACGCGGCGACGGGCAGTGCGCGCAGCGCGCGTCGCACGCGCGCGGCGAACGAGCCTGGATTGCGGTACTTCACGACGAAGTTGCCGGGCGCGTTGCGCAGGAACGCCCGCGCCGAGCTGGCGGTCTGGATCACGGGCAGTTCGAGAAAGCCGGGCGCGAATTCGAACCATGTGGCCGGCTGATCGAACGTCATGTCGTCGCAGAGCATGAGCTGGTATTCGTGCGCGGCGCCCGGCTGCGGGCAGCGAAAGCGCGCCGCGAGAAGCGGAATGCGCCGCCGCACGAGCCAGCACACGAGCCCGTAGACGAGGATGAACCAGGTGGCGTACGCGAACAGGGTGGGCGTGGGTTTGCCTGCGCGATGCGAGAGCGTGACGCGCACGCGCGTGGCGTCGATGTCGATCTCGCCCGACAGATCGTCGAGCACGAGCCGCATGAAGTGCACGGCGCGCTGCAGCGCATGGCGGCCCGTGCTGGCGCCGAGCGCCGAGTGCGTCATGGCGATGAAGCTGCCGCTTTTCATCGCGTGCGAATCCTGGCCGAAGAATTCGTCGTCGAGCGCGCGCGCGATGCCCGACCACAACTGGCCGTATTGCGCCGCGCTCACGCGCGCCTCGGGCGCGAGTAGCACGGCCGGCGCGATGCCGGCGGCATCGGTGAGCGCCGCGGTTTCGAGGCCGCCGGCGCGCGCCAGCGCGAGCGTCTCGTTCACGAGGCTCATCGAGATCGTGCCTTTTTCGCTCAGTGTATGGATTCTTGCTGGTTGCACAGATCCGCCTACCAAGGGGTTATCACAGCTTATATGGTAAATCCGATCAGCGAATTTGAGCGTGGCGGGCATCGAATACAGTCGCTCGCGTGCCTACACTTTTCGCAAGCCTTGCAGCCGGGGCCGCATCGCGCCACAGTGGAAGGCAAGCGCAAGAGACACAGGAAGGGGACACACATGGACGAGTTCTACACCGACGACCAGCGCATGATTCGCGACGCGGCGCGCGACTTCGCAAGCGAGCAGCTGGCGCCGAATGCGGCGCAATGGGACCGCGACGGCAGGCTGCCCGACGAGGTCGTCAAGCAACTGGGCGAACTGGGCTTTCTCGGCATGATCGTGCCGCAGGAGCAGGGCGGCTCGTACACCGATTACGTGGCCTATGCGCTCGCCATGGAGGAGATCGCGGCCGGCTGCGCCTCGTGCGCGACGCTCGTGAGCGTGCACAACTCGGTGGGCTGCGGGCCGATCCTGCAGTTCGGCACCGCCGCGCAAAAGGACCGTTGGCTCGGCAAGCTCGCGAGCGGCGAGCTGATCGGCGCGTTTTGCCTGACCGAGCCGCACGCGGGCTCCGAGGCGAACAACCTGCGCACGCGCGCCGAGCTGCGCGACGGCAAGTGGGTGCTCAACGGCAACAAGCAATTCGTGACCAACGGCTCGCGCGCGAACATTGCCATCGTGTTCGCCGTGACCGATCCCGACGCCGGCAAGCGCGGCATTTCGGCCTTTATCGTGCCGACCGAGACGCCGGGCTTCACCGTCGGGCCGCACGAGAAGAAGATGGGCATTCGCGCTTCGGACACCTGCCCGATCTCGTTGGTGGACTGCGCGATTCCCGAAGCGAATCTGCTCGGCCAGCGCGGCGAAGGGTTGAAGATCGCGCTCGCGAATCTCGAAGGCGGACGCATTGGCATTGCCGCGCAGGCGCTCGGCATCGCGCGCGCGGCCTTCGACGCGGCGCGTGCGTATGCGCACGAACGCGTGCAGTTCGGCGAGCCCATCATCAAGCATCAGAGCGTGGCTAACATGCTCGCGGACATGCACACGCGCATCAACGCCGCGCGGCTTCTCGTACACCACGCGGCGCGGCTGCGCACGCTTGGCAAGCCGTGTCTTTCCGAGGCTTCGCAGGCCAAGCTCTATGCTTCCGAAATGGCCGAGGAAGTGTGCTCCCACGCTATTCAGATTCATGGCGGCTACGGCTTTCTGAATGACTATTCGGTGGAGCGCCACTATCGCGATGCACGCATCACGCAGATTTATGAAGGCACGAGCGAAGTGCAGCGGATGGTGATTGCACGGCAGCTTTGAAAAGAAATGAGGAAGACGAAGCAATAATAAGCGAGCGCGTATGCGCCAAAGCTATGCATGGGACCGGAGTAAGTGCTTTGCATGGGCCCGGAGTAAGTGCTAAAGCACTAACTCCGGGCGACAGCTAAAGCACTAACTCCGGCTCGACAGGAGACGACGATGACCGGGTTCACCCCTTCCGCGCAGGCCTTCATCGACGCACGCGAACTGCTGCTGCGTCACCGTACCGACTACGCACGCGCGTACGAAGAATTCGCGTGGCCGAAGCTCGACACGTTCAACTGGGCGCTCGACTACTTCGACGTGATGGCGCGCGGCAACGACAACCCGGCGCTCTGGATCGTCGACGACCTCGCGAACGGCGGCACGCGCTATTCGTTCGCGCAGATGTCCGGCCGCTCGTCGCGCATGGCGAATTTTCTGCGCGAGCAGGGGGTTGCACGTGGCGACCGCTTGCTGTTGATGCTGCCCAATCGCGTCGAACTCTGGGACGTGATGCTGGCGGCGATGAAGCTGGGCGCCATCGTGCTGCCCGCCACGACGCAGCTCTCGCCCGACGACGTGCGCGAACGCGTGGAAACGGGCGGTGCGCGCTACGTCGTCGTGGATGCCGCCGAACTCGGCAAATTCGATGCGCTCGACCCGGGCGTGAAGCGCATAGCGGTAGGCGCGGCGCCCAATGCGTGCGAAGGCTGGATCGACCTGTCGCGTGCGTACGAAGCGAGCCCCGCGTTCGAACCCGACGGCCCGACGCGCGCCAGCGACCCGCTGCTGCTTTATTTCACCTCGGGCACGACCTCGAAGCCCAAGCTCGTCGAACACACGCACGAGAGCTACCCCGTAGGCCACCTCTCGACGATGTACTGGATCGGCCTCATGCCCGGCGACGTCCACTGGAACATCAGTTCGCCGGGCTGGGCCAAACACGCGTGGAGCTGCTTCTTCGCACCGTGGAACGCGCAGGCCTGCGTGTTCGTCTACAACTACGCGCGCTTCGTGCCCAAAGACACGCTCGCCGCACTCGTGCAGTGCGGTGTGACCACGCTGTGCGCGCCGCCCACGGTGTGGCGCATGCTCGTGCAAGAGCCGCTCGCAACGTATGCAGTGAAGCTGCGCGAGATCGTCGGCGCGGGCGAGCCGCTCAATCCCGAGATCATCGAGCGCGTGCGTCACGCGTGGGGCATTACGATCCGCGACGGTTACGGCCAGACCGAAACCACCTGCCAGATCGGCAACTCGCCGGGCCAGCCCGTGGTGGCGGGTTCGATGGGACGGCCGTTGCCGGGCTATCGCGTGGAACTCGTCGATGCCGACGATCATCCCGCGAGCGAGGGCGAAATCGCGCTACCGGTTGGGCGAGATTCGGCACACCGTCCGCTCGGCCTGATGACGGGCTACGCGAACAATGCGAAGGCGAGCGAATACGCCACGCGCAACGGCTACTACCACACGTCCGATGTCGCCTTGCGTCGCGACGACGGCTCTTACGTCTACGTGGGCCGCGCCGACGACGTGTTCAAGTCGTCCGACTACCGTCTGAGCCCGTTCGAGCTGGAAAGCGTGCTGATCGAGCACGAGGCGATCGCCGAGGCGGCGGTCGTGCCGAGCCCGGACGAGCTGCGCCTCTCGGTGCCGAAGGCCTTCGTCATCGTGCGTCAGGGCTTTGAGGCGGGCCCCGAACTCGCACGCGAGGTGTTCCGCTTCTCGCGCGAAAAGCTCGCGCCGTACAAGCGCATTCGCCGCCTGCAGTTCAGCGACTTGCCCAAGACCATCTCGGGCAAGATCCGCCGCGTAGAGCTGCGCCGACGCGAAATGGAGCGCAGCGCCGAACCCGCGCGCCAGCCCGACGAGTATTGGGAAGAGGATTTCCCCGAGTTGCGCTGATATCCACACGGAGTCCGAAATGATCGAATTCGAGTACGCGCATGAAGGCGCGGTGGCCCTGCTCACGCTGTCGCGGCCGCCGGCGAACGCCTTTACGACCGATGGTTTGCGTCAGCTCCAGCAGGTCGTCGAAGCGTTCGACCGCGAGCCGCAGGTGCGCGCGGTCGTCATCACCGGCAGCGGGCCGAAATTTTTCAGCGCGGGCGCCGACCTCAATGCCTTCGCCAGTGGCGATCGCGAGGTCGCGCGCACGGCGGCGAGCGCGTTCGGCGCGGCATTCGAGGCGCTGCAGAAGGCGCGGCCCGTGGTCATCGCGGCGATCAACGGCTATGCGATGGGCGGCGGCCTGGAGTGTGCGCTCGCGTGCGATATCCGCATTGCCGAAGCGCATGCGCAACTCGCGCTGCCCGAGCCTGCCGTGGGGCTGCTGCCCTCCGGCTGCGGCACGCAGACCTTGCCATGGCTCGTGGGCGAAGGCTGGGCTAAGCGCATCATCCTCACGGGCGAACGCGTGGACGCGCAAACGGCGCTGCGCATCGGTCTGGTGGAGGAAGTCGTCGCAACCGGAGGCGCGCGAGAGGCCGCGCTCGCCATGGCAGCGCGTGTTGCGAGCTTGAGCCCGCAAGCGGTCACCTTCAGCAAGTCGTTGATCCATCAGGCGCGCAATGGCGTGCCGCGCGGCGCCGCGCTCGCCGTCGAGCGCGAGCGCTTCGTCGATCTGTTCGATTCGCCCAACCAGCGCGAAGGCGTCAACGCGTTTCTGGAAAAACGCAAACCGCGCTGGCATATTGAAACGGAGAACTAGGCAATGAATGCATCACCCGCTTCCACCCAGGCCGTAACGGAAGCCGAACAGGACGTGCTGTTTCGCGTGGTCAATCGCGTGGCGATCGTCACGCTCAACCGGCCGGGTGCGCTCAACGCGCTTTCGCACGCCATGGTGCGCGAGCTGGCCGTGCTGCTGGAACGCGTGCGCACGGACGACGACATCGTCGCACTCGTGCTGGAAGGTGCGGGCCCGAAAGGCTTTTGCGCGGGCGGCGACGTGCGCGCGATTTATCGGCTCGCACGCGAGAAAGCGCGCGAAGGCGCGAACGGCTGGCAGCAATTCTTCGTCGACGAATATCGTCTCGACTACGCGCTGCACACGTTTTCCAAGCCGCTCGTCGCGCTGCTCGACGGCGTGACGATGGGGGGCGGCATGGGTCTCGGCCAGGCGGCGGCGCTGCGCGTGGCGACTTCGCGCACGAAGATCGCGATGCCGGAAACGCGCATCGGGCTCTTGCCCGATGTGGGCGCGACGCACTTCCTCGCGAAGATGCCGGTGGAAATGGCGCTTTACGCGGGACTGACCGGCGCAATGCTCAGCGGCGCGGACGCGCTGCATTGCGGCCTTGCGGATGCCTGCGTGCCGGATGAATGGCTCGACGGCTACGAGGCGCGTCTGCTGGCCGCGCAGTGGTCAGGCGATCTGCATGCTTCGTTGCGCGAAGTATTCGTCGCGCCGTGTCACGAGGCTGACGATGGCGCGCTCGCTGCGTTCACGCCGCTCATCGTTCGGCACTTCGAGCGCCGCCTGCGTGTCGAGCAGATCGTCGCATCGCTGCGCGGCGACCTCGAACGCGAACCCTCGCAAGCGGAACAAGCGTGGCTCGAAGCCACACTCGAAGCGCTCACGCACTATTCGCCCACGATGCTCGAAGTCACGCGCGAAGCGCTGTTGCGAGGCCGCCAGATGACGCTCGCCGAGTGTTTTCGCATGGAGCTTGGCATCGTTGGCCGTGCGATCGAGGAAGGCGACTTCTGCGAAGGCGTGCGCGCGCATCTCGTCGACAAGGATCGCAAGCCGCGCTGGGCGCCCGCCACGCTCGTCGAAGTGCGGACCGAACGCGTGCAGCATTTTCTTGCGTCGCCGTGGCGCGGCGAGGCACATCCACTGGCGGACCTGGGCGTTTAGCGGTTCAGTCGGAGGATTCGCGCGCCGACGGCTCGCGCAGTGCGGCGGTGAGGCCCGTGCGTTTCGCGAGCCAGCTCGCGAACGCGGCGCCGATCTCGCGCGGCGCGACTTCGCGCCCGAGCGGCGAACCCATCGCGACGGTCACGATCTGCAGCAGCGCGTGCACGGTCGGCGCGAAAATGGGCGTGCGCTTGCCGCCCGGCTTAATCGCCGCGCTGATGCTCACGAGCGGGCGCGCGTAACGATAGAGCGCCCACCATCCGCCTCCGCCGATCAGCCCGCACGCCACGAGCACCGCCACGCGCCGCCCGGGCGCGGTATCCGTCACGCCCTGCAAAAAGCTCTCACTACCGATGATGTGCCCCGCGCCGTAGCCGTAGGCGACGGGCTGGCGCCCATTCTAGCGAAGGCATGAGGGCGGCGCGTCCAGCACGTTCAGCGCGCCCGGCAAAAGCAAAAACGCCCGCCGCGCATCAAGCGGCGGGCGTTCGAATCGATGCCGCGCTTACAGGTAGCTGCAAACGTAGTCGAGCGTCTCGATCACGTCGATGTCGAAACGGCTCTTGCCCGGCACCGAGAACGACTCGCCGGCGCTGTAGGTCTTCCACTCGTCGGTGCCTTCGAGGCGGATGCGGCACTGGCCGGCCTGCACTTCCATCAGCTCGGCGGCGTCGGTGCCGAAGTTCAGCGTGCCCGGCAGGATCACGCCGAGCGTCTTGCGCGAGCCGTCGGCGAACAGCACGGTGTGCGACACGCACTTGCCGTCGAAGTAGACGTTGGCGCGTTTGATTACGGAAACCTGGTCGAATTGTGCTGCTGCCGTCATGGCGGTCTTCCTCTGTCTTCGTGAATGGAACCGGGCGCGCGGACGACACATCGTCCTGGGCGAGGCCGCCATGATACCGGCAGTCGGGCGCGGCGGCCCATGGCATCGCCAAACGAATTGCGAATTGAACGTTTACAAAAAAATGACGAGTTATTACAATTGCTATCACAAATGCGAATCATACGCATTTGCAACTACGACAATTCGCCGACCAACACGCTTACTCATGTCCGTCCATTTCCCGACGCGGATGCGCGCCATCGCCTCCGTCGCTGCGCTCTATTGCTCCGGTTTCTTCGCAGCGCCTCTCGCACACGCGCAGACCGCGCCCGCCGCCGATAGCCCCGCCGCCGCGAGTGCAGCGGCGGCAACGCCTGCCTCGTCCACCGCGGCCGCGGAAAGCACGCTGCCCGCCGTAAAGGTCGTTTCCGCGCCTTCCGACATGCAGACCAAAACGCTCGACTCGTACAAGTTCACCGCGCCGCTTATCGACACGCCGCGCTCCATCACGGTGATTCCGGAGCAAGTGCTCAAGGAGAAGAACGTCACGACGTTCCAGGACGCGCTGCGCACGGTGCCCGGCATCACGTTCCTGGGCGGCGACGCGGCGGCGAATCCGTCTGCGGACCGGCCCGTGATCCGCGGCTTCGAGTCGCGCAATTCGATCTTCGTGGACGGCATGCGCGACTCGGGCGTGCAGAACCGCGAAACCTTCGACGTGCAGAACATCAGCGTCATCAAGGGTCCGGACTCGGTGTATGCCGGGCGCGGGTCGGTCGGCGGCAGCATCGACATCACGACGAAAACGCCGCAGGCCGACAACTTCATCAACGGCAGCGTGGGCCTTGGTACCGATAGCTACAGGCGCGCCACCATCGACTGGAACCAGACGCTCAACGACACCACCGCGTTCCGCCTGAACGCCATGGGCCACGATGCCGACCAGGCGGGTCGCACCGACGTGTACAGCAAACGCTGGGGCGTGGCGCCCTCGATCGCGTTCGGCCTGAACACGCCGACCACGGTCACGGTGAGCTACTACCACCTGAACACCTACGACATGCCCGACTTCAGCGTGCCGTTCCGCTCGACGGGCGGCACACCGGTGTCGTCCAACCGCGGCCAGTTCTACGGCCTGAACACGCGCGACTACCGCTACGGCCAGACCGATACGGGCGAAGTGAAGGTGGAGCACCGCATCAACGATGCGTGGAAGATCAAGAACACGACGATGTTCGGCCGCTCGACACTCGACTACGTGGCGACCAATCCGCAGCTGACGAGCGCGGCCTCGAACATCCTCAGCCTGCAGGCCAAGAGCGGCAAGTACGCGACCAACAGCGTCGCGAACCAGACCGAGGCGAACGGCAAGTTCGACCTGTACGGCATGCGCCATACGTTCACGGCAGGCGTGGAATTCAGCCACGAGCAGGACCTGTACGAGGGCTATCTCGTGAGCGATTCGGCGGGCAACAACATCCGCTCGGGCGGCCCGTGCCCGGTTGCGTACAACTGCGCGTCGATCAACAACTGGAACCCGAACAATCCGTGGACGGGCAGCATCGTCCTCAATGGCGACAAGGGCTTCCCGGGGCCTGCCACGCATACGCAGACGAATATCGCGTCGGCGTACCTGTTCGACAGCGTGCAGCTTTCCGAGCGCTGGATCTTCAACGCGGGCTTGCGCTTCGACCGCTATGACGTGAGCGCGCAGCAGGCGGGCGTGGCCGATCTGTCGAACACGTCGAATCTCTTCAGCTACCAGTTCGGCCTCGTGTTCAAGCCCGTGCCGACCTTGAGCCTCTATGCGTCGTACGGCACTTCGGCGAATCCGCCAGGCTCGAATTCGGGTCTTGGCGGCGGCACGGACCAGATCACGGCCACGAACAAGGACCTCGCGCCCGAGCGCTCGCGCAATATCGAAGTGGGCGCGAAGTGGGACGTGCTCGATCAGCGCCTCTCGCTCACCACGGCGTTGTTCCAGACCGACAAGACCAACGCGCGCGTGAGCGACGGCCTGGGCGGCACGATCAATGCGGGCTCGCAGCGCGTGCGCGGCTTCGAATTTGGTTTCGCGGGCAACGTGACGAACAAGTGGTCGGTGTTCGGCGGCTATTCGTACCTCGATGCGATCACGACCGATGCGGGCCCTGCCAGCCCCGCGCTCTCCGGCTTGCCGATGGTGATGGTGCCCAAGCACAACTTCACGCTGTGGACGAGCTACGACGTGCTTCCGAAGCTCACGGTGGGTGCGGGCGCAACGGTTTCGAGCCTGACGTATGCATCGGTTTCGGCGACGTCGCGCAAGTGGACGCCGGGCTATGCGCGCTTCGACGCTGCGGCGACGTGGCGTGTGTCGAAGAAGATCGATCTGCAGCTCAACGTGAACAACATCTTCGACAAGGAGTACTACCAGAGCGCGTACCCGATCTACGCAACCTGGGCGCCGGGCCGCTCGGCGGTCGTGACGGTGAACTTCTATCAGTGATCGCGAACGCCGCTCGCGGCGAGGCATGAAAAAAGGGGCGCTCGCCAGGAAGCGCCCCTTTTTCGTGGCCTGCAAGAATCAGCGCAGGCTCACTCCGGTTTCACTGCCACCGACGCCTCGGAAGTCAGCATCATGAACGTGAAGCTCTCCTGGAGATACAGCTTCACGCTCTTGTCGTCATGCGACGAATACCCGATCGACAAATCCTGCCCGAGGTGGAATGCGAAATCGCCGCCACGCGTGCTCAGGATCGCGCCGCCCTCGATGGCCGGCGCCCAGATGATCTCGCCGTTCACGAGGCGGCGAATGTGCTCGAGAATCGGATAGCCCATGTCGCTCGCTTCGCTCACCGCCGTGTACGCATCGGAGCCGAGCAGCACCGCATACGGGCCGTCCACGCCCTGCAGGCGCAGTTGTTCAAGCGCCTTGGCGATGATCGTCGGATAGTCGGCGATATCGGCCGGCATCGGCAGGATCGGGTTCGACGAGCCTTCGCGAATGCCCGTGATCTGCGCGGCCGTGTAGCCGTCAAAAATCGCGCGGTCTTCCGCGAACGCGAGGTGCGTGGCCGCGTCCTTGGCCGGCTGCCAGTCGGAGTCTTCGGCGCCGCGCTCCACGTCGTCGATGGCGTCGCGCGAGAGTTCGAACGGCACGCGCAATTCCACGATCGCCTTCACTTCGCGCTGGCGCGCACGGATGCCTTCGAGCGGCGCTTCGATGCCGTTCTGGTGCCCGGTGCCGACTGCCGCGAGCGCCGGGCCGCCGGGGCCCTCGACGTCCACGACGCGGCGCCCCGCCAGCGAGCGCTTGAAGGTGCGCGCAACTTCTTCTTCGATTTGCGACCACGCGGCCGTGGAAATGGGCGCCAGCTCGCGATGGAGGTTATTCATACCGGGGTGCTCCTTTGAGGGATCCGATGGCGAGCGAGCCGTCCGCGCTGGGCGCGGCGGCAGGCTCGGTTTCTGTTTCCGATGCATGGTCGGCGCTCATCTCGATGGTGGGCGCGGCGCCCGGGTCGACTTCGGCGAGCGCTTCGAGCAGCGTCTGCGACGGCACGAAGAAGAGGCCCCCCGTGACGGCGCGGCTGAAGTCGAGCAGCCGGTCGTAGTTGCCGGGCGGCAGGCCGACGAACATGTTTTCGAGCATCTGTTCGATCGGCTCGGGCGAGCGCGCGTAGCCGATGAAGTAGGTGCCGAATTCGGCCGAGCCGGGCCGGCCGAACGGCATGTTGTCGCGCAGGATCTTGATCTCGTTGCCCGCGTCGTCTTCGAGCGTGGTGAGCGAGCTGTGCGACCAGCTCGGCTTCACGGCTTCGTCCAGTTCGATGTCCTGGAGCTTGGTGCGGCCGATGATGTGCTCCTGGGCCTCCACGGCAAGCGCGTTCCAGCCTTTCATGTCGTGCATGTACTTCTGCACGAGCACGTAGCTGCCGCCGCAGAATTCGGGATCTTCGCTTTCGCCGATCACCGTGAAATGGACGGCTTCGTTGCCCGTCGGATTCTCGGTGCCATCGACGAAGCCGATCATCGCGCGCATGTCGAAGTTGCGAAAGCCGTGCACTTCGTCCACGGTCGTGACCGCGCCTTCCAGGCGCGTCATGAGCTGGGTGGCCAGCTCGAAACACAGGTCGGTTTCGTCGGCGCGAATGTGCAGCAGGATGTCGCCGGGCGTTGCGATGGCCTTGCGCTCGCCCGTGCCGAATTCGCGGAACGGGTGCAGGCCGGCTGGGCGCGGTTCGCCGAACAGCTTGTCCCATGCGTCGGACGAAAAGCCGACCACGCACGACAGATTGCCGGCGGGCACGCGCTTGCCGACCGCGCGCACGAGGTTGGCGACGTCGGCGCACCAGCCGCGCACGGTGGCGCGGCTCGCGGCGTCGTCGTTGACGGTCGCGACGATGAAGAAGGCGTTGCGCGTGACGGCGCTGGAGACGGACTGCGGTTCCTGCGTGAGAGAGGCCGGCGTCATGATGTGGGGTATCGCTCGTGAGTCCTGAGTCGGGTTTGGGTTCTGCTGTGCCCGCATAGTTTAGCCAAACTCGGGGAAAACGGCCGTTTGCAGGCGAGAGGGGTGCCGTGCGAGGATACTCACCATGATATCGACGTGCCCTGACGGGCAGGCCGGAGTAAGCGCTGAAGCGCTAACTCCGGATCGACAGCTTTGCATGGGACCGGAGTAAGCGCTGAAGCGCTAACTCCGGATCGACAGGAGACACACCATGTGGGACCACACCGAGCATGAAGGCTTCGAGATCTGGGTGCTACCGATTCCGGCGTTCGGGCCGCGCGCGCCCGAGCCGCTGTTCCACTACAGCGGCTACATCTGCCGCCACGGCGCGGACGCCCATGTCGAAGGGCGCAGCGTGCGCTTTCACGACATGATGCGCAACTACACGGGCCCCGACGCCGCGCTCGACGCCGCCTACGCGGACGCGCGCAAGCGCATCGACCGCTTCCATACCACGGGAAGCTGGGGCGAGAGCACGGCCTGAGCCTTCAATTACCCTTTCAGCGGCCGCCCTGCACGATCAGCTTCACGGGCCGCCCTTCGCAGCCCACGTCGCCCGGCAGCGCGAGCGTGCGCCAGCCCGCCGGCTGGCCGGGGGCGCTGAGGTCGGAAGCGTCGTCGGGATAGGTCGTGACCACGTTGAACGGCCATGACCCGCGCCGCAGCCGCTCGTGGACGAGCGAGCCGACCCAGATCGGCGTGGGCTCGCCGTCGCCCGCGTGGCCATCGCCATTGCCGTTTCCATTGCGCCGCGGCGCGAGCGCGTAGCCCGAAGGCCAGAAGCGCAGCACGTCGCGGCGGCTGCCCGGCTCGCCCGCGTCGCCCGGCTTCCCGGCGAGGCGCGCGCGGGCGAACACGAGCGGCGAGGGCAGGCCGTTATTCAGCTTCGGCAACAGCGGCAGCGACATCACGTCCACGTTCGGTGCGACAAGCGATAGCACGCTCCTCACCGAAATCTGCGGACCTTCGGCCCAGCCCGCGTCGCGCAGCGCCGCGCGCAGGTCGTCGGCGCTCGCGGCCCACTGGATCGTCATCGGCTCGCGGCGCGCGCCTTTCATGTCGAAGCGATAGCAGGCAAACGTCCTCCACAGCGAATCGCTCCACTGCATTTGCGAGAGGACGACAGGCGCCGTCGCGGCGGTCGTGGGCGGCGCGGGCATGCGCCCGGCCGGCACCGTCTGCAGCAGAACGGCGCCGACCAGCACGATCAGCACGATGGGCGGCACGTATGCGCGTTGCGGCGGCCGCTTGGGGTAGCGCCAGAGCGAGGTGAGCACCACGATCGCCACCCAGATCGCGGCGAAGGCCACGCCGCCGATGGCGTCCGAGAACAGGAAGCGGTCGAAGTAGAGCCCCGCGAACGCCACGGCGACGATGATCCCGTTGCCGAGCGCGGCGACGAGCGCGGCCTCCAGCATGCTCGCGCGCCGCACGAGCAGGAACATCACGAAGCCGTAGACGATCACCATCGACGATACGCGGTCGCTCGGGAACACATAGGCCTCGACGGCCTGGCCGCCGCCCGGCGTCGTATGGTGGATCGCGAAGCGCAGGATGAGGATGAGCAACTGCGAAACGGCCGCCGCGATCATCCAGTAAGCGATTGTGCGCCAACGCCGCTCCAGCACCATCCATATGCCAACCGTCGCGACGAGCGCCGCGAGCGTCCAGGTGCTGCCGAGCGTTTCGACGCGCGCGAGGGCCGCGTCGGCCCAGGTGGTGCGGATCGATTGCAGGAACTGGCGCACGGACTGGTCGATCTGCACGAGCGGCGCGCCGCGCAGCACGTTGCCGAGCACATAGGAAAATACGGCCGCGCAGACCGGCACGAGGCCCGTGATCACGATGACGGGGCCAAGCGCGGGCTGCGCCGGGTCGAGCAGACGGGCGATGCGCTTCGAGGCGAGCCCGGGATGCTGCGCCGCCCACTGTGCCGCGCTGCGCCGCGACGCACCCGCCCAGTTGTCGATGTGCAGCAGCAGCATGCGTACGAAGCGCCAGATGAGCCAGACCGCGAGCGCGACGATGCCGATGACGACCACCAGCCGGAACGACACCGCGCCCGCGAGCTGGAGCGAGGCGCCGAACACGACGCCCGGCACGATATGCGCGGGCGCCCAGACGAGCGCGGAAATCACGTTCATCATGAAGAAGCGCATGGGCTTCATGCCGGCCATGCCCGCGACGATCGGCACGACGGCGCGCAGCGGCGCGATGAAGCGCGCGAGGATCACGCTGCGCGTGCCGTGGCTCACGAAGTAGGCATGCGCGCGCTCGAGAATGGCGGGGTGGCGGCTGAACGGCCACATCTGGGCCAGCGAGCCGCGGTAGCGATGGCCGATCCAGAAACTCACGCCGTCGCCGGCCACGGCGCCCGCAATGGCGCAGACGAAGAGCCAGCCGAGGTTGATCGTGCCGGTGGCGGCGAACGCGCCGGCAATGAACATCGCTGTGCTGCCGGGAATGAACGTGCCGATGAACGCAAGCGATTCGAGGAAAGCGGCGACCACCACAAAGGCGAGCGTCCACGTCGCGTGCGCGGCGAGCAGGTGCAGCAGATGATCGTAGGCGTGCTCCATGAGCGGGGCGGGTTCGTTTGCTGGGGCTCGCGGGACGGGCGCGAGATTGGGCGGGTGGCCGTCCGCACCGGCCGTCCGCACCGGCCGTCCGCACCGGCCGTCCGCGACTAGCCGCAAGCGGCGTGCGGGACCATCAGGCGCAATATAACCGGGCGCGCGCAACTACGTGCGACGCGAGGCCGGGCGGGGCGCAGAGAGAAGGCGAAGGCGGGGCCCGCGTCGCGCGGCGGCGACGCGGCGGGGTGGCGGGGTGGCGGGGGATTGGCGGCGTCTTGGCCGGTCGCGCCAGCGCGTCCGGGTACGACCTGGCCCAGATTCAGAT
>NZ_JAMBPS010000052.1:0-54574 GCF_024206515.1 Paraburkholderia sp. CNPSo 3281
AGAGAACAAGACCATCAACCTGGTGAGCAAGGAAGGGGTGCAGCTCGCGGCGATCGGCTATGCGCATCTGTCGCGCGACGAGATCTATCACCACCTGGAGCAGTTCTATCGGCAGTTCTATTTCCGGCCGTCGAAGATCTGGGAGATCGTGCGCGAGATGCTCACGAGCTGGGACATGATGAAGCGGCGTCTGCGCGAAGGCGTGGAGTTCTTCCGCTTCCTGCGCGCGCACGAGGCATGATGGACCGCTCCTCTCACGATGCGCGCGCGCTCATCTTCACCGCCGACGACTTTGGCCTGCACGAGCGGGTCAATGCGGCGGTGGAGCGTGCGCATCGCGAGGGTGTGCTCGACTGCGCGAGCCTGATGGTGGCCGCGCCCGCCGCGCTTGATGCCGTGGCGCGGGCGCGCCGCACGCCGGGTTTGCGCGTGGGGCTGCATCTGGTGCTGGCCGATGGCGCGGCGATGCTGCCGCGCGCGCAGATTCCCGCGCTCGTCGATGCGCAAGGGCGTTTCGGCGACAACATGGTCCGTGACGGCGTGCGTTTCTTCTTCCTGCCGCATGTGCGCAGGCAGCTCGCGAAGGAAATACGCGCGCAGTTCGACGCGTTCGCGGCGACCGGGCTCGCGCTCGATCACGTGAACACGCACAAGCATTTTCATCTGCATCCCACGGTGCTCGCGCTGATCCTCGAGATCGGCCGCGACTATGGTTTGCGCGCGATGCGTCTGCCGCTCGAGGCAGGCGCGCCGTTCGCGCTCAAGCCCTGGCTCGCGCTCGTGCGTGCGCGGCTCGCGCGTGCGGGCGTCGCGCACAACGACTACGTGGTCGGCATCGCGAAGACGGGCGCAATGGACGAGGCCGCCGTGCTCGACGCGCTCGCGCATCTGCCCGCGCAGGGCGTGGGCGAGATCTACTGCCACCCGGCGCTCGCCGATGAAGCGCACGACGGGCCCATCACGCCGTCGATGCAGACGTATCGCCACGCCGACGAATTCGGCGCGCTGATCTCGCCGCGCGTGGCCGCAGCGCTCGCGCAGTCGGGCGTGCGCCGGGGCGGCTTTGCCGACGTGTTCTTCGGCGCGGCTTCAGGCTGCGACCCCTCCGCGTCACGCGGCCCCGAGGTGCAGGTGTCATGAAGTGGCTGAAATGGCTGGGCCTGCCGGTCGGGATCGCCATCCTGATCGGTCTCGTCGTCCATAACGGCGCGCACGACGTGCTGCGCGTGATTGGCACGGCAGGCCCCATGCTGCTCTGGCTCGTGCCGTTCCACGCGCTGCCGCTCCTGCTCGACGCTCATGCGTGGCGCCTCCTGCTCGACAAGCGCGCACCGCTCAGCTTCCTCTGGTGGACCGCGACCGTGCGCGAGGCCGTGAACCGGCTGCTGCCCGTGGTCGGCGTGGGCGGCGAGCTCGTCGGCATTCGCCTCGCGCGCTGGAAGGTGCGCAATGCGAGCGAGGTCACGGCTTCGGTGATCGTCGAGGTGTTCGTGACGATCGCCGTGCAATATGCGTTCTCGGCGCTGGGCGTCGTGTTGATCGTCGCCGCAACCGGCGACGGCGGTTCGCTGCGCACCATCATCGCGATCTCGCTAGCGCTCGTGCTCTCGGCGCCGCTGCCCGTGCTCGCCGTGTTCCTGCTGCGTCGCGGCGGCGTTTTCCATGCGATCGAACGCTGGGCCGCGCGGCTGCTCGGCACCGAAAATCCGCTCATGCTCGGCCTCGACGGCAAGCAGCTCGACGCCGATCTCGACGCGCTGATGTCGCGCACGGGCCTCATGTTTCGCGCTTTCTTCTGGCAGCTTGGCGGCTACATGCTCGGGGCGTTCGAGACGTGGTGGGCGCTTGCGCTGCTCGGCCATCCGGTGACGGTCGGCGACGCGCTCGCCATCGAGGCCATCACCCAGGCCGTGCGCCATGCCGCCTTCATGGTGCCCGCCGGCCTCGGCGTGCAGGAAGTCGCCGTGGTGCTGCTCGCGCAGCTCTTTGGCGTGAGCCAGGACGTGGCGTTCTCGCTCGCGCTCGTCAAGCGCATGCGCGAAGTGGTGTTCGGCGTGCTCGCGCTGCTTTCGTGGCAGGCCGCGGAAATCGTCCGCACGCGTCGCGCAGTGCGCCACGGTGTGCAGCCCGCCGCTCAGCCCGCCGATGCGCCGCCCGCCGTGGCGAGCGTGTCCGCAAGTGCGGGCCGCCCGAAGCAGGACTCACAGCACGACCCGGTCCATTGACGGTACATTGTGGGCATGTCGATGCGCGCCGGATCGGCGCGCGTAGACGCAAGCCCATGTTGATGCGTTAGCAAGGACATGAAGCCCACGTTTTCACTCACGCGTTCGCTCGCGCTCGCGTGCGCCGCCACGGCGGCGTTCACGCTTTCCGGCTGCGACGATCGCCAGTTCGATGCCATGCTCGACACCATCCGGCAGGGATTCAAGGCGTTCTTCGATTCCGTGAAGCCCGACGCGCTGCTGCTCAAGGGCCTCACGCCCGGCGTTTCCACGCTCGAGCAGGTACGCGAGCAGATGGGCAAGCCCGAGACCGAGCGCGTGTTCGACGATGGCTCGCGCCGCCTCGAATATCCGCGCGGCCCGCAGGGCCTCAAGACCTGGATGGTCGACATCGGTCCGAACGGGCGGCTCGTGGCCATTACTCAGGCGCTTACGGCGGAAAACTTCGCGAAGATCCGTGTCGGCATGAGCGAGGACGAGGTGCGGCGATTGCTCGGTAAGCCCGGGCAAGTGGCCGGCTACCGCTTGAAGAAGGAGACGGTGTGGAGCTGGAAGTGGCTGGAAGGGGGCGTGACGCCCGAAGCGTATTTCAACGTGCATTTCGGACCGGACGGGCGGGTCACGACGACCTCGCGCTCGGACATCATCCGCGGTCGATGACTCAGTTGACCCAGAACCACGCAAGGAGGCGCGCATGATGAACCGGCGACGGCCCAAGCGCTTGGGACTCGTGCTCGGCGGCGGCGCGGCGCGCGGCTGGGCGCATATCGGCGCGATTCGTGCGCTCGAGGAAGCGGGCATCAAGCCCGACGTGGTGTGCGGTACGTCGATTGGCGCGCTGGTCGGCGCCGTGTATGCGAACGGCGATCTCGACTGGCTCGAGGACTGGGTGGGCAAGCTCACCTGGCAGACCGTGGTGCGCTTGCTCGACTTGCGTTTTTCGGGCGGCCTGCTCGGCGGGCGCAAGGTGATCGACCTTTTTGCGCACCGGTTCAACGGCCGCTCGATCGATGACCTGAGGCTGCCGTTCACGGCGGTCGCCACCGAACTCGACACGGGGCGCGAGGTCTGGCTGCGCGAAGGCGGCGTGGTGGACGCCGTGCGCGCTTCGATCGCGATTCCCGGCATTTTCACGCCGATCTGGCATGACGGCGTGTGGCTCGTGGATGGCGGACTGAGCAACCCGGTGCCGGTGTCCGCCGCGCGCGCGATGCGCGCGGACACCGTGATCGCCATCGACCTCAATCACGACATTCTCAACGGCCGCGACCTGGGCGGCGCGATCGACACGATGCCGCGCGAGTTGCCCGTGGAGGCGAGCGACGCGGCGAGGGCGGCATCGGCCGCCGGGGCGCTCGGCAGCGTCGCCAATGGTGCTGACAGCAGCGAAGCGGCGCTTGAACCGCTCCTGCGCCGCAACGGCAAGCGCTTCCCGCGCTGGCTGCAGCCAGCAGGCCCCGGCGCGGCTGGCGGGCCGGACGTACGCGTGGCGCCGCCGCCTAGCACGCGCGTGCCTTCCGTGTTGAGCTCGGTGGCCCAGAGCATCGACATCATGCAGGTGCGCATTACGCGCAGCCGCCTTGCAGGCGAGCCCGCCGACCTGCTGATCCAGCCGCGCCTGGGCGGCATGGGGATCTTCGACTTTCATCGCGCCGCGCCCGCCATCGAGGAAGGGCGCGCGGCCGTGCAGTACATGATGCCGGCCATCAAGGCGCAGCTAGGGCTGGACTAGGGCGCTTCTCGTGCGCTGCTGGCTACAGGTCGAGAATGCCGGCGACGGCGAATTTCGCCGCCTCCAATTCTTCGGCTGTCGCCGTTTCTCCTTTGTGCCGCCAGACTCTGCCAGCCAGCGACAGCGTGGTGATCTGGTCGGCCATCGCGACGCAGGGTCTGGCAAGGCCGCTGATGGGGATTTCCGACTCCCACCCGTGAATCGTGCTGGTGATGGGCAGCCCGACGAAGCGGCCAGTGAGTTCGTTGAACTCCGCGTCGGTGAGGACGAGGGCAGGGCGGTAGCCGTCCTGCTCGCTGCCTGCACGCGGCCCGACGTTGAGCCAGAGGATGTCGCCTGCGTCTGGTGTTCCATTCTTCATGCGTTCCTTACCATGGGTCGAAACGCGTGGGGTCATCGGGTCCGCCGATTTCGGTCCCTTGCGGCTGGCCGAAGTCGACGAGCGGGTGCGGCTCAAGCTTCCTCTCGCGCAACTGCTGCAAATAGCGCTCGCGCGAGAAGCGCCGGATCGCCGTGTGCGGGCGAACCGTGAGCGACCCATCTTCGACTTCCATCTCGACCTCCTGCCCCTCCGCCAGAGCAAGCTTGCTGGCAAGGCTGGCCGGAATGCGCACCGCAAGGCTGTTGCCCCAACGCTTCAGGGTTTGTATCGCCATTTCGTCCTCGTACTGAACTAGCCGTCTGGCCAATAACGTATTGAGCTTGATGTCCATACCTGATCGCGGTGTATCTACGTAGTTGATACATTTCCGATGCTAGGCCTCGAATAGGCGTGTGTCAACGTGTTGATACGCGTAGCTTTGCGGCGCATGGACGTAGATCAAGGAATGGTGTCCCCAACCTCAATCCACCACGGCGAGCCACACCCAGCCGTGCTGCATGCGGCGTAGCGCCGTCATGGAAAGCGGCGCGATTTCGATCGAGCGAAAACTTGATGACAGCGCGCCCAGCGCGTGAAGAATCGCCGCCCGGATCACGCTTGCGTGCGTGAAGGCGATCAGGTTGTGGCCCGAGTCGGGCACCGCGTCGAGCCAGGCGCCGACGCGCGTGCGGACATCGTCGAACGATTCGCCGCCGCCTGGCGGCCGAAAGCCTGGATCACGCGTCCAGGCCGCAAGGGCTTCGGGCACTTCGCGCGCGAGATCCGTGAGGCGCTGGCCTTGCCACGCGCCGAAGGCGGTTTCGGCGAGCGCGTCAGCTGGCGTTGCCCCCGCGAAGCCTGCCGCGTGTGCGCTCGCGCGGGCGATCGCGGCGGGACTCGTGAACGCGCGCGGCACCTCGGCGTTGCGATTGCCACCGGCCAGCCGCGCGTGCCAGCGTTCGCGCCAGGCGGCAAGCGCCTCGAGTGCGCGCGCATCGAGCGCTTCTTCGGCGTCATCGCCCGCTACAGGCGCTTGCGGGAATGTTCCCGAGCGCAGCGCGGCACTCGCCGCATGGCTCACCAGCCAGACTGTCGTCGGCATGCTTTTCCTTATGCTTCACTACTCTGTGGCTGACCTATCCAGGTGACATCCGGGCCGCGGCCAGCCGTCGCAGCGCGTAGAATACAGGCTCCACGACACGCGGAAGCCGGTGCAAGTCCGGCGCGGTCGCGCCACTGTAACTGGTTGCCGTCGATTGAATCGAAGCAACGGAAGTCAGACCTGCGCGTCGTGAACCACTCTTTCAACGACTAGCGGGGCGCGTAACCCCAGGAGAAGTCAGCATGTCCGAAACCTCATTCCCCTTGCAGCACGCACCGGCCGCGCCGGCGCCCATTCCGCTGCGAGAGATCCTGCCCTGGGCGATCTTCGGCGGCCTCATGCTGCTGCTGGCCTTGTACTTCGTGGGCGCCGAGCAGGGCGCCACGTCGATCTTCCCGGGCATGTACGTCCACGAATTCGTTCACGACGGCCGCCATCTGCTCGGCTTTCCCTGCCACTGACCGGGAGCCGGATATGGTTGGCAAGTTGCTGTTACGCGGCATGCTCGCAGGCATCGCCGCGGGACTCCTTACGTTCGGCTTCGCGAAGATCGCGGGCGAGCCGCAGGTCGATCAGGCGATTTCCTTCGAAGAGAAAGCCGACGCCGCGAAGGGTGAGGCACCCGAGCCCGAGATCGTGAGCCGCAAGACCCAGGCGAGCATCGGTCTCTTCACTGGCGTGATGGTCTATGGCGCGTCGATCGGCTGCCTCTTTGCGCTCGTCTTCGCATATGCGAACGGTCGCGTGGGGCGTCTTGCGCCGCGTGCGCTCTCCGCCTGGCTCGCGCTCGCGGCGTTCGTCGCGATCTACCTGGTGCCGAACATCAAATATCCGGCGAATCCGCCCTCGGTCGGCGACCCGGAGACAATCGGCTATCGAACCGGGCTCTTCTTCCTGATGATCGCGATCTCGATCGCCGTGTCGGTGTTCTCGCTCAAGGTGCGCGCCGCGTTCGTGCCGCGCCTTGGCGTCTGGAACGCTTCGATCGTGGCGCTCGTGCTGTTCGTCGTCGTGATCGGCGCGATCCAGCTCGCGCTGCCGACGATCAACGAGGTGCCCGCCGCCTTCCCGGCCGTGCTGCTGTGGAAGTTCCGCACGGTGTCGATCGGCATGCAGGTCATTCTCTGGACCACGATCGGCCTGCTGTTTGGCGCACTCGCCGAAAAGCTGCCTGGTGCGAATGCCCGTGCGGGCGGCGCACGCGGCACGCAAACGCGCGCCGCTTAAGCTCCGCCGGGTCGCAGCGCGCACGCCGCGCACCTATCGAAAAAGCGACCCCAAACTTGCGTAAATGCCCCGCGCGCCTCGCGTGCCGGGGCATTTTTTTTCGCCTTTCAAAAGCATCGCGCCCGCGGCTGCGTGGGCCCGATCCGCCCGCATCCGTGCGTCGCGTCGCAATGCTGCACTGCAATATCCGCGCCGCGCGAGTTTGAGCAATCCATTTTGCACTGAGACGATCCGCGCCAGTTCATCGGTTTCGACGGCGCTCAGGTGCCGCGCGAGGCCGCCCGAAACGACAAAACGAATATGTTCCGGAGACGCGCGTGATCCTTTACGGCTTTGGCCCGGTGCTGCTCGCCGGCACGATCCAGACCATCGAGCTTTCGCTGCTCTCGCTCGGCGTGGCTGTGCTGCTCGGCCTGGCCGGCGCGGCGGCCAAGCTCTCGTTCAACCGGCCGCTCGCGGCCGTGGCGACCGCCTACACGACACTGATCCGCTCGGTGCCCGACCTCGTGCTGATGCTGCTGCTCTTCTACAGCATCCAGATCGGCGTGAACGAGGCCACCGACGCGCTCGGCATGGCGCAGATCGACATCGATCCGTTCGTGGCCGGCGTCGTCACGCTCGGCTTCATTTACGGCGCGTACTTCACCGAAACCTTTCGCGGCGCGTTTCTCGCGGTGCCGCGCGGCCAGCTCGAAGCGGGCCATGCCTACGGCATGAGCGGCGCGCGCGTGTTCGCCCGCATCCTCTTTCCGCAGATGATGCGTTTTGCGCTGCCCGGCATCGGCAACAACTGGCAGGTGCTCGTCAAGGCGACGGCGCTCGTCTCGATCATCGGTCTCGCCGATGTCGTGAAGGCCGCCCAGGACGCGGGCCGCAGCACCTTCAACCTGTTTTTCTTCCTCGTGATTGCGGCGCTCATCTATCTCGCGATCACCACGCTCTCGAACTTCGCGCTCGTCTGGCTCGAACGCCGCTATTCGGTGGGCGTGCGTCACGCGCAACTCTGAGGAAAAGGCCGTCATGAACGAAATCATTCAGCAATTCGGCCGCGCGTTCCTCTACTGGGACGGCGAGCATGTCTCCGGCCTCGCGATGACGCTGTGGCTGCTTGTGATCTCTGTCGCCTTCGGCTTCGTGTGCGCGGTGCCGCTCGCCGTGGCGCGCGTGTCGAGCCGCCGCTGGCTCTCGCTGCCGGTGCGCTTCTACACCTACGTGTTTCGCGGCACGCCGCTCTACGTGCAGTTGCTGCTCATCTACACGGGCGTGTACAGTCTCGCGTTCATCCGTTCGGAGCCGCTGCTCGACGCGTTCTTCCGCAGCGGCCTGAACTGCGCGGTGCTCGCGTTCGCCCTCAACACCTGTGCGTACACGACGGAGATTTTCGCGGGTGCGATTCGCGCCACCTCGCATGGCGAAGTGGAAGCGGCGCGCGCCTACGGTATGAGCCCGTTCACGATGTACTGGCGCGTGGTCCTGCCTTCGGCGCTGCGCCGCGCACTGCCGCTGTACAGTAACGAGGTGATCCTGATGCTGCACGCGACCACGGTGGCCTTCACCGCGACGGTGCCCGATATCCTCAAGGTCGCGCGCGACGCCAACTCGGCGACCTACCGCTCGTTCGAGTCGTTCGGCCTCGCTGCGCTGATCTACTGTGCGGTATCGTTCGTGCTGGTGGCCGCGTTCCGCCGCGCCGAAAAACGCTGGCTCGGCCATCTCGCCGTGCGCACCCGCTGATTCATCGCAAACCGGAGACCATCTTGGCTCAGACGCAATCCTCAGATAGCAAGCTCGTCGCGCGCGACATCCATAAGCGTTACGGCGACAACGAGGTGCTCAAAGGCGTCTCGCTCGACGCGAAGAAGGGCGACGTGATCAGTATCATCGGCGCGAGCGGCTCGGGCAAGAGCACCTTCCTGCGCTGCATCAATTTCCTCGAGAGGCCGAACGCGGGCGAGATCGTCGTCGACGGCGAGGTCGTGCGCACGAAGGCGGGCCGCAACGGCGACCTGGACGTGGCCGATCACAAGCAATTGCAGCGCATCCGCACCAAGCTCGCGATGGTGTTCCAGCACTTCAATCTCTGGTCGCATATGAACGTGCTCGAGAACGTGATGGAAGCGCCCCTGCACGTGCTGGGCGTGCCGCGCAAGGAAGCCGAGGACCGCGCGCGGCAGTATCTGGAGAAAGTGGGTCTCGCGCCTCGCGTGGAGAAGCAATATCCCTCGCATCTTTCGGGCGGTCAGCAGCAGCGGGTGGCGATCGCGCGCGCGCTCGCCATGCATCCCGACGTGATGCTGTTCGACGAGCCCACCTCCGCGCTCGACCCCGAACTCGTGGGCGAAGTGCTCAAGGTGATGCAAAAGCTCGCCGAAGAGGGCCGCACGATGATCGTCGTCACCCACGAAATGGGCTTTGCGCGCAACGTCTCGAATCATGTGATGTTCCTGCACCAGGGGCGCACGGAGGAAGAGGGCGCGCCCGGCGATGTGCTCGGCGCGCCGAAGAGCGATCGTCTGCGCCAGTTCCTCTCGGGCAGCCTCAAGTAAGCGGCGCGGTTCGCATCGCGCTTTCGTTTTATTGCCTTCGATGGTTCGTCAAGCCGTTCCCCCCTCTGCTTCCGTTCCTGCCGCGCCCGGCGGCCAGGCGCCGCTCGCGCGCGCCGGCCGCACGACCCAGGTGGCGATCGTCGCGCTGCCGCCCGTTTCGATGTCGGGCGTGGGCCCGATTGTCGACGCGCTCAATCTCGCCAACGAGATTGACGGCCGCGCGCTGTACCGCTGGCAGATGTGCTCGTGGAACGGCCGCCCCGTGCCGCTTGCGGGCGGCGCGCAGTGGCCCGCCGACTGCGCGTTCGGCGACGCCGTTTCAGCCGACTGGCTCATCGTCGTCACCGAGCGCTACCAGCAGTTCGCCGACTACCGGCTCTTTCTCGCGAGTCTCGCGCGCGTGGGGCAGCGCACGCCACTCGTCACGGGCATTCACCATGGCATCTGGTGGCTCGCGATGGCCGGACAGTTGCAGGGTTATCGCGTGGCCGCGAACTGGGAGACGTTCCAGCAGTTCGCCGAGCAGTTCGAGCGCACCATCGTCACACAGCACATCTACGAAATCGACCGCGACCGCGCGACTTGCGCGGGCGGCCAGGCCACGCTCGACTTCATGCTCGCGATGATCGGCCGCGACCACGGCCCGGAACTCGCCGAGCGCATTGCCGACGCGCTCGGCGCAAGCACGCTGCGCAGCGGCGACGAGCGCCAGCGTATTCCGTTCGTGACCGCGCCCGGCGAGCGGCACCCGCGCCTGAACGACGCGCTCAAGCTGATGGAGGCGAATATCGAGGACCCGCTCACGACCGACGAGATCGCGAATCTCGTGGGCGTGTCGCGGCGGCAGCTCGAGCGGCTCTTTCGCCAGTACCTCGGCGCGATGCCGTCGAAGTACTACCTGGGCCTGCGCCTTGCCAAGGCGCGCTCGCAGTTGCAGCGCACCAGCAAGTCGGTGGTGCAGATCAGTCTCGCGTGCGGGTTTTCTTCAGCGGCGCATTTTTCGAATGCGTACCGCGAGCGCTTCGGCGTGACGCCGCGCGAGGATCGCCGCAACTGGATCGAGCGCCTGCACGGCGGGGCCGCCGCCGAGCCGCGCGCGGGCGCGCTCGTCGAGCCGCCGGAAGTTCAGTGAACCTGGCCGCGGCGCAGCAAGCGTCCGGACCTTGCAGGTTCCGTACGAAAAAACGCGTCGCGCCTGCGCAAGACGTTTGCGCCGAGCTTGCCTACACTGCACAAGTGTCGACGGGACTTGGCGCTTGAGCGCTTAGTCCCGTCCCATGCAAAGCCACCTGAGCGAAAGGGCACGGCCCCAACGCACACCGACCCCGAATTCGACACGCACTGAGTAATAGAGGAATCGCCATGAACGACCAGACTGTGAGCCGCAAGACCTTCGACGAAGTGATGGTGCCGTGTTTCTCGCCCGCGCCGTTCGTGCCGGATCGCGGGGAAGGCTCGCGCGTGTGGGATACCGAGGGCCGCGATTACATCGACTTCGCCTGCGGCATCGCCGTGACCTCGCTCGGCCACGCGCACCCGGAGTTGCTGCGCGTGCTCGAGGAGCAGGGCAGCAAGCTTTGGCACATCGGCAACGGCTACACCAACGAGCCGGTGTTGCGTCTTGCGCGCCAGCTCGAAGCACTTACGTTCGCCGACCGCGCGTTCTTCGCGAACTCGGGCGCGGAGGCCAATGAGGCGGCGCTCAAGCTCGCGCGCCGCGTGGCGTTCGATCGGCACGGCGCCGACAAGTTCGAGATCATCTCGTTCACCCAGTCGTTCCACGGCCGCACGTTCTTCACCGTGAGCGTGGGCGGCCAGCCCAAGTATTCGGAAGGCTTCGGCCCCGTGCCGGGTGGCATCACGCACTTGGAGTACAACGATATCGAAGCGGCGAAGCGCGCCATCGGCGCGCAGACCTGCGCTGTGATCGTCGAGCCGGTGCAGGGCGAGGGCGGTGTGATTCCCGCCGATCCCGCGTTCCTGCGCGCGCTGCGCGAAGCGTGCGATGCGCACGGCGCGCTGCTGATTTTCGACGAAGTGCAAACGGGCGTGGGCCGCACGGGCCACTTCTACGCTTACGAAGATACGGGCGTCACGCCCGACATCCTCACGACGGCCAAGGCGCTCGGCAACGGCTTCCCGATCGGCGCGATGCTCACGACCGAAGCGATTGCGGCGCACTTCAAGGTGGGCGTGCATGGCACGACCTATGGCGGCAATCCGCTGGGCGCCGCGATTGCGGGCAAGGTGGTCGAGTTGGTGAGCGATCCGGCGCTGCTGGCGGGCGTGCGCGCGCGCGGCGAAGCGATTCGCGGCAAGCTCGCGAAGCTCAACGAGCGTTTCGACATGTTCAAGGAAGTGCGCGGCAAGGGGCTTCTGATCGGCGCCGAACTGAATGCGCGCTTCGCGGGCCGCGCCAAGGACTTCAACGGGGCGGCCGCGAATCGCGGCGTGATGATGCTGATTGCCGGGCCGGACGTGCTGCGCTTCGCACCCTCGCTCATCATTCCCGAAGCGGACCTCGACGAAGGCTTTGCGCGCTTCGAGCAGGCCTGCGCAGATGTGATCGGCGCACGCTAAATCGTAACCCAGCCGCAACCCAGCGCACACACAGGACCGACGATGCTATTCGTTCGCCCCGCCAGGCTTTCCGATCTCGACGCGATCGCCCACATGGCGCACACCGCGCAGCCGGTGCTGCATTCGCTGCCGCACGACCGCGCGGCGCTGGAAGCGCGCATCGCGCTTTCAGAAGATTCGTTTCGCGCGGACGTGGACTTTCCCGGTGAGGAGTTCTATCTGTTCGTGCTCGAAGATTCCGCCACGGGGCGGCTCGTCGGCACCTCGAGCATCGTGGCGGCGGCCGGCTACGCCGAGCCGTTCTACGCGTTTCGCAACGACGCGCTCATTCATGCGTCGCGCGAGCTGCACGTGAACCGCAAGATTCACGCGCTGACGATGTCGCACGAACTCACGGGCAAGAGCCGCCTCGCGGGCTTCTACATCGAGCCCTCGCTGCGCGGCGACGCGGCCGCGCATCTCATGTCGCGCGCACGCATGATGTACGTCGCGATGAACCGCCGGCGCTTCACGCCCGAAGTGTTCTCGCTGCTGCTCGGCGTGACCGACGAGACGGGTGCCTCGCCCTTCTGGGAGGCCGTGGGTCGCAAGTTCTTCGGGCGCGATTTCAAGGACATCGAACTGGCCTCGGGCGGACGCAGCCGCACCTTCATCGCCGAGGTCATGCCGGCTTATCCGCTCTATGTGCCGCTGCTGCCGGAGCCGGCGCAGCGCGTGCTCGGCGAGCCCGATCCGAGCGCCTTGCTCGCTTACGAGATCCATCTGGAAGAAGGCTTCGAGCCGGATCGTTACGTCGATATTTTCGATGCGGGCCCGGTGCTGACCGCGCAGGTGGACCGCACGGCCTCGGTCGCCGGCAACGAGACGCGCACGGTGCGCGAAGTGGCGCTCGCAACGAACCTGGAAGGCGCGGCGTATCTGGTCGCGAGCCAGCACGCGGGCGAGTTCCGCTGCGTGCTCGCGACGCTGCCCGAAAGCGAGAAGGGCGCGGGCATCATCGCGCCGCTCGACGCGAGCGCGCGCGCCGCGCTCGGCGTGCAGGACGGCGAGCCGGTGCGCTGTGCGCCGCTATATCGCGCCACCCCGCAAACAGAGGATGCCTATATGGGAGACGCACAATGATCGTGGTACGCGTCGTGCAAACGGGCGACGTGGACGCGCTCGTCTCGCTCGCTCAGGAAACGGGCCCCGGCCTCACCACCTTCAAGCCCGATCGCGAGGCGCTCAAGGCGCGCATCGAGCGCGCGCGGCGCACGCTGGCGGGCGAGGCCGAACTGCGCGAAGCCGGCTACTTCTTCGTGATGGAAGACACGGCCACGGGCGACGTGGCCGGCGTATGCGGCATCGAATCGGCCGTGGGACTGGAGCAGCCGTTCTACAACTACCGCGTGAGCACGGTGGTGCACGCAAGCCAGGAGCTCGGCATCTGGACGCGCATGCGCGCGCTCAATATCTCGCACGATCTCACGGGCTATGCCGAGGTGTGTTCGCTCTTTCTTTCGCCGCGCTATCGCACGGGCGGAATGGGCAGCCTGCTTTCGCGATCGCGCTTCATGTTCATCGCGCAGTTTCGCGAGCGCTTTCCCGAGCGCCTGTGTGCGGAATTGCGCGGCCATTTCGACGCTCAAGGCACGTCGCCGTTCTGGCGTGCGGTCGGTTCGCACTTCTACCAGATCGATTTCAACGCTGCCGACTACCTCAGCTCGCACGGGCGCAAGTCGTTCCTCGCGGAACTGATGCCGCGTTATCCGGTGTACGTGGAGCTGCTGCCCGAGGAAGCGCAGGCTTGTGTCGGCCTCACGCATGCCGACACGATTCCCGCGCGCCGCATGCTCGAAGCCGAGGGGCTGCGCTACGAGAATCACGTCGATATCTTCGACGCGGGCCCGGTGCTCGAATGCCATATCGGCGACCTGCGCACGGTGCGCGAGAGCGTGGTCGTGCCGGTCGAGATCGGTGAGGCGCATGCCGAAGCGGGTGTGCGCTCACTCGTATCCAACACGTCGCTCGGCGATTTCCGCGTGGGATTCGCGCCGGGCGTCGTCTACGACGGCGTGTTCACGCTGAGCGCCACGGAAGCGGCGGCGCTGAACGTCGCGGCGGGCGATCCGGTGCGCGTGCTCGGCCCCGCGCAAAAGCATCAAAAGGGATGACCATGAACGAGCTTTACATCGATGGACAATGGTGCGCGGCCTCGGGCCCCGCGTTCGCTTCGCGCAACCCTGGCACGGGCGAGACCGTGTGGAGCGGCAATGCCGCGAGCGCCGAAGATGTCGATCGCGCCGTGAATGCCGCGCGCCGCGCGTTCGCCGCGTGGGCGCAAACGCCGCTCGAAGTGCGCTGCGAGTTCGTGAAGCGCTTCGCCGCTCTCGTCACCGAAAAGAAGGAAACGCTCGCCCAGGCCATTGGTCGCGAGACCGGCAAGCCGCTCTGGGAAGCGCGCACCGAAGCGGCGTCGATGGCCGCGAAGGTCGCGATCTCGATCACCGCCTATGGCGAGCGCACCGGCGAGAAGCGCGCGCCGATGGCCGACGGCGTGGCGGTGCTGCGCCATCGCCCGCACGGCGTCGTCGCCGTGTTCGGTCCGTACAACTTCCCGGGCCATCTGCCCAACGGCCATATCGTGCCGGCGCTGATCGCGGGCAACGCCGTCGTGTTCAAGCCTTCGGAACTCGCTCCCGAAGTGGCGCGCGTAACGGTCGAACTTTGGCGCGAAGCGGGCTTGCCCGCGGGCGTGCTCAACCTCGTGCAGGGCGAGCGCGACACCGGCATTGCGCTTGCGAATCACAGACAGATCGACGGGCTCTTTTTCACGGGCAGCTCGGACACGGGCACGCTGCTGCATCGCCAGTTCGGCGGCCGGCCCGAGATCGTGCTCGCGCTGGAGATGGGCGGCAACAATCCGCTCGTCGTCGCGCCGGTCGAGGATATCGATGCCGCCGTGCATCACACGATCCAGTCGGCGTTTCTTTCGGCGGGGCAACGCTGTACGTGCGCGCGCCGCATTCTCGTGCCCGCAGACGCATTCGGCGAGCGCTTCCTTGCGCGCTTCGTCGAAGTGAGTGCGCGCATTACCGTGGGTGAGTACGACGCCGAGCCGCAGCCCTTTATGGGCGCCGTGATTTCGGCGCGCGCGGCGGGCAAGCTGATGAGCGCGCAGGCGCAGTTGCTCGAGCGCGGCGCACGCGCCTTGCTGCCGATGGAGCAACGCGATCCGGCGCTCGGTTTCGTGACGCCGGCGATTCTCGACGTGACGGGCGTGGCGGACCTGCCCGACGAAGAGCACTTTGGCCCGCTCGCGCAGGTGATCCGCTACGCGGGTTTCGACGACGCCATTGCGCAAGCCAACAACACGGCGTACGGCCTCTCGGCGGGCCTGCTCGCCGACGACGAAGCGCTGTGGCAGCGCTTCACGCGCGAGATCCGCGCGGGCGTGGTGAACTGGAACCGGCCGACCAACGGTGCGTCGAGCGGCGCGCCGTTCGGCGGCGCGGGCCGCTCGGGCAACCACCGGCCGAGCGCGTTCTACGCCGCCGACTACTGCGCCTACCCGATGGCCTCGGTCGAAAGCGCGCAACTGCAGATGCCCGCGAGCGTTTCGCCGGGTCTTCACTTCTAAGGAACGACGATGCAAACCCTTGAAGCCAACTTCGACGGACTCGTCGGCCCCACGCACAACTACGCCGGGCTGTCGTTCGGCAACGTCGCCTCGCAGAGCAACGACAAGTCCGTCGCGAACCCGCGCGCCGCGGCGCAGCAGGGCTTGCGCAAAATGAAGCGGCTCGCCGACCTCGGCTTCGCGCAAGGCGTGCTGCCGCCGCAGGAGCGGCCGTCCATCCGGCTGCTGCGCGAGCTGGGCTTTGGCGGTAAGGATGCCGAAGCGATTGCGCGCGCCGCGAAGGACGCGCCCGAACTGCTCGCCGCGGCAAGCTCCGCGTCGGCCATGTGGACCGCGAATGCGGCCACGGTGAGCCCTTCGGCGGATACGCCCAACCGGCGCGTGCATTTCACGCCCGCGAACCTGTGCAGCAAGCTGCATCGCGCGATCGAGCACGAGGCGACGCGCCGCACGCTCGCCACGGTGTTCGCGGACCCGTCGCACTTCGTCGTGCACGAGGCGCTGCCGGGCACGCCCGCGCTCGGCGACGAAGGCGCGGCCAACCATACGCGTTTTAGCGCGCAGTACGGCGAGCGCGGCGTGGAATTTTTCGTGTACGGGCGCAGCGAATATCGCCGAGGACCGGAGCCCAGGCGCTTCCCGGCGCGGCAGACGTTCGAGGCGAGCCGCGCCATTGCGCAGCGCCACGGCCTGACCGATGCGGGCACCGTATTCGCGCAGCAGAATCCGGACGTGATCGACGCCGGTGTGTTCCATAACGACGTGATCGCCGTGGGCAACCGCAGCACGCTGTTTTGCCACGAGCGTGCGTTCGTCGACCAGAAAGCGGTCTACGACGAACTGCGCACGAAGCTCGCGGCGCACCACGCGCCGTTCCACGTGATCGAAGTGCCCGAAGCGCGCGTGAGCGTGGCCGACGCGGTGTCGTCCTATCTTTTCAACAGCCAGCTGCTGAGCCGAGCGGACGGCACGCAGATTCTCGTCGTGCCGCAGGAAAGCCGCGAGAATCCGCACGTGGCGATCTACCTCGACGAACTGGTCGCGAGCAGCGGGCCGGTGAACGAGGTGCTCGTGTTCGACCTGCGCGAGAGCATGAAGAACGGCGGCGGACCGGCGTGCCTGCGTCTGCGCGTGGTGCTCAGCGAGGAAGAACGCGCGGCGACGGCGCCTGGCGTGTGGATGAACGACGCGCTCTTCACGCGCCTCGACGGCTGGATCGAGCGGCACTATCGCGACCGGCTCGCGCCGCAGGATCTGACCGATCCGACACTGCTCGTCGAGTCGCGTACGGCGCTCGACGAACTCACGCAGATTCTCGGCCTCGGATCGCTCTATGACTTCCAGCGCTGATACCCCGCTCGAGGACTTTCTCGCGTACACGCTCGCGGGCGCGCGCCCAGCCACGCCCGAGGCGGCCCGCGGCGAATGCGCGGGCGGCGTGCGCTGGCAATGGCTCGACGAGGGCGTGCTGGAGCTGGAACCGGCACACGTCGACGACACGACGCGCAGCGTGCTGGTTTCGGCGGGCGTGCACGGCGACGAGACCGCGCCGATCGAGCTGCTCTCGCAACTCGTGGCCGACATCGCGGCGGGCCGCTCGCCGCTCGCCTGCCGCGTGCTCGCGGTGCTCGGCAATGCCGGCGCAATGCGCGCCGGCGAGCGCTATCTCGACGACGATCTCAACCGCCTGTTCGGCGGCCGCCACGCGCGCGTGCCGGCGAGCCGCGAGGCGCCGCGCGCCGTGGCGCTCGAAGCGGCGGCGCAGCGCTTCTTCGCGAAGGCCGCGAGTTCTGCCGATGCGCCCGTCGCGCGCTGGCACCTCGACATGCATACGGCGATCCGCGCTTCGGCGTTCGAGCAGTTCGCGCTGCTGCCGCACACGGGCGAGCCGCCCGCGCGCGCGATGCTCGAATGGCTCGCCGACGCGCGCATCGCGGCCGTGCTGATCCACACCGAGAAGGGCGCGACCTTGTCGTCGTTTACGGCGGAGACGTGTGGCGCGCTCGCCTGCACGCTCGAGCTTGGCAAGGTGCGTCCGTTCGGCCAGAACGATCTGGCTCGCTTCGCCGGCGCCGATGCTGCCGTGCGCCGTCTCGTGGCTGGGGAATTGTCGTTGCCAAAGGGTGCGCAGATGCCGCGCATCTTCACGGTGATCGGCCAGATCACGAAGCAGAGCGCGGCGCTCAAGCTCAACGTGGCCGCCGACGTGCCCAACTTCACGCCGTTCCCACGCGGCGAGGTGCTGGCGGAAGACGGCGCCTACCGCTACGTCGTGCAGCACGACGAGGAGCGCATCGTGTTTCCGAATCCCGGCGTGAAGCCGGGCTTGCGCGCGGGCCTGCTCGTCGTCGACACGACCCGGGAGACGCTCGCCGCGCTCGCTTGAGCGCCGGCGCCATCGCGGTACAATCGCGCCCTCGCGGTTGCTGCGGCGCACCACACACGGTGCGCGCGCTTGAGCCGTGTTTTTGGCGCAGCGATCCTGTGCCGGCGCCGGGAAGCCGTTTTTTAGCGGCGAATCGAACCATGAAGCTGCCTGAACGGGCTTCGCCGGCGCACCCAATCTGACTGGAAAGAGACACTGATGAAGACGAACTGGAACAAGCTGGCAACGCTCGCATTCTGCGCGGCCGCCATGACGGCAGGCGCGGCAGGGGCCGCACACGCCGCCGATATCAAGGAAATCCGCTTTGGCGTAGAGGCGTCGTACGCGCCGTTCGAATCGAAGTCGCCCGCAGGCGAACTGCAGGGCTTCGATATCGACGTGGGCAATGCCGTCTGCGCGAAGCTCAAGGCAAAGTGCGTGTGGGTGGAAAACTCGTTCGACGGCCTGATTCCGGCGCTGCAGGCGCGCAAGTTCGCCGCGATCAATTCCGACATGTCGATCACGGACCAGCGCCGCCAGGCCATCGACTTCACCGACCCCATCTACGCGATTCCGAACCAGATGATCGCGAAGAAGGGCAGCACGCTGCAGCCCACGCCCGAGTCGCTCAAGGGCAAGCACGTGGGCGTGCTCCAGGGCACGATCCAGGAAACCTACGCGAAAGCGAAGTGGGCGCCCGCAGGCGTCGACGTCGTGCCGTACCCGACGCAGGACCAGATCTACGCGGACCTCGTTTCGGGCCGCCTCGACGCCTCGTTTCTCGACGCCGAAGCCGCCTCCAAGGGCTTCCTGAACAAGCCGCAGGGCGCGGCCTTCGCGTTCGCGGGCCCGCAGGTCGTGGACGTGAAGCTGCTCGGCGAGGGCGTGGGCTACGGTGTGCGCAAGAACGACGCGGCGCTCAAGGCCGCGCTGAACGGCGCGCTCAAGGACCTGAAGGCGGACGGCACGCTCGACCACATCGCGGCGAAGTATTTCGACGTGAAGGTCGTGCTCAAGTAATCGGCAGTTGCCGATAGACCGACCGGCTGGACGCAATCCAGCCGGTCGGTTTTTTTCGCGCCTTTGCTTCGGATTGCGTATCAAATCATGCATGCGTCGAGCGCTAACGCAATGCCCGCGACGCATGTGGCACTGCAAAAACCACAAAAAATCCAGCGAATCGCGCAGAACTTCATTTCCGCGCCTTACTTGCCAGGATAAAATCGACACAAGAAAGTGCCGCGTCCGGCGCGCCATGTGTGCGAAGCGCAAACGGTTGCGGCATGCCAAGAAACAAGACCAGGGCGCCGCCATGCGCGCGGCGCCGCGCGGGGGACCCCCATGAGCTTCAACGCCGCAGACCGGCCGCAGACGACAGGAGTCGCGGGCAGCACGCAGTCGCCGGAACACGCCGGCCCGCCCATCGACGTGTATTTCGCGCGCCAGCCGATACTCGACCGGGAGGGCCTCCTCTGCGCGTTCGAGACGTCGCCGCGCCTCGTGGACCGGCGCGAAAGCGCCGAAATCGAACAAGAGGCCGAAGCGGCCGCCAAAGACCAGGCCTCGGGCCTGACGCCCAAGCCTTCCGCCACGAGCACTGCGCTCCTCAAAGGCTTCGCCGCGCCCGTCTTGCGCGCCTCGCTCGCGGGGCATCCCGCCTGGCTCGACATGACGCGCGACGCGCTTTTTCACGACGGCCTGCAGCGCGTGAGCCCCGAGCGCGTCATGTTCGAGTTGCCTGTGGACATCGGCGCGGATCCGGATCTGATCGCGCGGCTCGTCGAGTTGCACCGCCGCCGCTACCGCTTCGCGCTCGATCATGTGTCGAAGGCAGATGAGTCGCTTGCGAAACTGCTGCCGTATGTGGACGCCATCAAGATCGATATCCGCGAGATCGCGCCCACGGTGCTGCCGAAGTTCGCGAGCGTGATGAAGGCGGCGGGCAAGCTTCTCGTGGCCATGGGCGTCGAGACCCAGGAAGACTATCAGCGCGCGCACGACCTCGGCTTCGACCGCTTCCAGGGCTACTTCTTCGCGAAACCGCACGGCGGCGCGCGCCGCTCCAGCGCGCCGCGCCAGGCGTTGCTGAACCTGCTGCATCTGCTTGCGGCCGAGCCCACGGTCGCGCAGCTCGAAGCGGAGCTGAAGCTCAACCCCGTGCTCGTGATGCATCTGATGCGGCTTGCCAACTCGGGCAGCATGAACATCGGCCGCAAGGTGACGACGCTGCGCGAGGCGATCAATGCGACCGGCACCAATGCCATCGCGCGCTGGACGCAGTTGCTGCTTTACGCGGACGGCCGCAAGATCGCCGCCGAAGACGACCCGCTGCTGCAACTCGTCGCCACGCGCGCGCGCTTCATGGAAATCGCGGTGACGCAGCTTGCCCACGCACACCTCGAAGACGAAGACGCGGCGTTTCTCGTAGGGGTGTTCTCTTTCGTCGAGGCGGTATTCGGCGGCCCGCTCGAAAGCACGCTCGAAGTGCTCACGCTGGCCAAGCCGATCCGCACGGCGATCGTCAAGCGCGAGGGTGCGCTCGGGCGGCTGCTCGAACTTTCCGAGGCGCTGGAGCGCGCGGACTGGGCCCGCGTGGAGGCGCTGTGCGCGGAACTCGAGCCGCTCGACGCCGCGACGGTCGCGGCGATCTCGCTCACGGCCGCGGAATGGGCGGGCGCGTCCGGCCGCGACGCGGAAGACGAGGGGCTGGAACGGATCGAAGATTGAGCGGGCGGGGCGGTGCCGCGAAGCGATGCGGTGCGCCCCGGCTCAGTCGGGACTCAGTTGAGAGTCAGGCGGTCTGCGGAACGTGCGTGAAGAAGCGCGCGAGCTGCTGCGCGAGATCGTTCAACGCGCTCATCTCTTTCTGTGAAATGCGGCGCGGCTCCTGGTTCACGAGCCAGTCGCCATACATCAGCGCGACGGGCTCGACGCCAGGGGCGCCCACCGGCAGCAGGACGAACGCGCGCGCGTCGTCGAAGCTCGAGCGATACCAGCCGGGCAGGCGCGCGAGAATCTTCGCATCGCGCGCATTCTCGATGAAGATGCCGACCTTGTTCGCGATGGCGAGGTGAAACACGTCGGGCTGGAACGCGGCGGAAAACGCGAGCTTGGGCAGCACATCGCCCATGTGCGGGCCGAAGCCGTGCTGCGCCTCGAACATATTCGCCCCGCGTCGCACGAACACCACGCTGCGTGCGAAACCCAGGCCCGCGAGCACGGTTTCGGTTGCGAGCGTGAGGGCGGTGCTCAGTGCGCTGTCGGCCGGCAATGCGCGCAGGTCCTCGACGCCGGCCGCGATGCGCGCCTCGGGATCGAGCGCTTCGCGGGCGATGGCGTCGGCGTTGGCGCGCAATTCGACGATCTCGCGCATCACGCCGTCTTCGGCTTCCTCGCGCGCGAGCGCGAGGCTCATCTGCACGAGCACATCGGCGTCGGTCGAGAGCGCGCGGCCGTAGTGCTGCGCGAGTTCGGCGATATGCGTCTCGCGCATCTCCTCGGAGAGGCCCTGCGTGGTCAGCACGCGCGCAACTTCCGTCGAATAGTTGGTGATGGCGCGCAGCCACTGCACGTCGCGCGGTTCCTTGTCGGCCGGGTCGTAATGGCGCATGCCCTCACGGATCGTGTCGGGCAGGCGCCAGCGCGTGGCGGCTTCGAGGCCGAGTTCTTCGAAGGTCACGCCGAGCACTTCGAGGCAGGCCTCGTCGTCGCTCGAGCCTTCATCGATCTCGCGGCGGATCTGGTCCCACTCGGGTTCGAGATAGAACACCACGAGCAGCTTGCCCACCTGGCGCATCAGCGTGCAGACCACGGCCTCTTCGCCCGCGCGCAGGTCGCCGTGCTCGGTGAGCTTGCGCGCGACGCAGCCTGAGAGCATGGTGCGGTTCAGTTCGAGCTTGGCGTCGATGCGGCGCGGCGCGCTGTGGTGAAAGTGATCGACGATCTTCAGGCCGACGACGAGATGGCCGACCGCGTCCATGCCAAGGACCATCAGCGCGCGCGTGACGGTCGTGATGTTGCCGCCGAACGCCATGTACATGGCCGAATTCGCGAGACGCAGCACTTTCTGCGTGAGCGCGAAATCCGAGAGCACGACCTTCACGAGTGCGCTGAAATCGTAGTCGTCGTTCGTCATCGCCGCGACCGTGGTGCGCAGCGATTGCGACAGCAAGGGGAAGTCCCCGCGTTCATTCATGCGGGCCCACAAGCGGTCTAGCAGGACGGCCTTTACCATCTGAACCATGTCAATTTCGCGAAAGCCCTGCTGTTTGCGATGCCCGCATCATTGCACCTCGTGCACGTGCAACGCACCCGAAACGAAGCGTTGCTGCAATTCTTCTGAAGGCAGCGCCTTGCAGACGAGCCATCCCTGGATATGCTCGCAACCCATGTTCGTCAGCAGTTCGCGCTGCGCCTCCGTCTCCACACCCTCGGCCACGAGCTCGAGATCGAGCGTACGCGCGAGCCCCACCACCGCGTTCACGATCGCCTGATCGTTGCGCGAAGTGATGAGGTTCTCGACGAAGCTTCGATCGATCTTCAGCTTCGAGAGCGGGAAGCGCTGCAGGTACGCAAGACTCGAATACCCCGTGCCGAAGTCGTCCACCGCGAAGCGAATGCCAAGCGAGGTGAGCTCTTCGAGCAGCGTTTTCGCATGCTGCGGATCGTGCATGAGCAGGCTTTCGGTGATCTCGAACACGAGCCGGCACGGATCGACTCCGGTGAGCTCGATCGCCTCCTCGACACTTTCCCTGAAACGCGGATTGCGGAACTGCTGGGGCGAGACATTGACCGCCACGTACTGCAGCTCGATGCCTTGCTCGTCCCATTGGGTCAGTTGCATACAGGCAGCCTTCAAAACCCAGTTGCCGAGATAATTAATCAGGCCGACCGATTCCGCAAGGGGAATAAATGTTGAAGGCGGCACGAGACCGTGCAATGGATGTTGCCAGCGGATCAATGCTTCCACGCCGACCACGCCGCGCGACGCGCTGCTCGTGATGGGCTGGAAGTGTAGCGAGAATTCGCCGTTGCGCACACCGTCGTAGAGGTCCGACTCCAGCTTCAGGCGCATGGCGTCGGTGGGATCGTCAACGGGCACGTGCAACGTCAGCGTGTTGCCGCCGATCGCCTTGGCCTGCTGGAGCGCCTGGTCCGCGCGGCGGATGAGCGGCGTGGTGTCGGCGCTGGCATCGGCGTCGCCCGCACCGGACGCACCCGGTTGCTGGTCCGGATGGAACGCAATGCCGATGCTCGCCGAAAGGTGCACGGGCTGATTGCGAAACGAGTACGGCTGCAGGATCGAGGTGAGCAGGCGCCGGCCGAGCGCTTCGGCGGCGGCGCGCACTTCGTCGGGCGCGGCGTGGCGTTGCGGCGTGATCAGAATGGCGAACTCGTCGCTGCCGATGCGCGCGATCATTTCGCCCTGCAGCGCGAGGTGGGTGAGTCGCCGCGCGGTCTCGCGCAGCAGCTCGTCGCCGGCGTCGTAGCCGAGCGCGCGGTTCACGCGCTGATAGTCGTCGAGGTCGAGCAGCAGCAGCGCCACCGGCACGCCGAAATGGTCCGCGTCGGCCTGGGCGCGCTGCAGCGCGGGCGCAAGCGCGGCCTGGTTGGGCAGACCGGTGAGCGGGTCGTGATGGAGCGCGTGGGTGAGCGCGGCCTCGGTGCCTTGCCAGCCCGAGACGTCGAAGCCCGCCACGGCGAAACCGGCCGTCTCGCCATACTGGGCGCGCTGCACGCGCAGCTCCACGGGCAGCGGGTAGGTGAGCGCCTTGACGAGATCGACCGTGTCTCTTTCCACCGCGCCGCTGTGCGCAGCGCGCGCGATGAGCGCCTCGAGGCGCTCGTGATGCTCGGGCGTGACGATGTCGGCGAGCGTGGCGCCGAGCAGGAACTCGCGGTGATAGCCCGCGAAGCGCAGGCTCGCGTCCGAGACGTAGAGAAAGTGCAGCCTGGCGTCCACGTGCACGAGGAAGTCCACCGCGGCGGCCGTGTTCTCGAACGAGCGCGATACGGCGTCGGCGTAGTCGGGTTCGGCTGCGGCAGGCGAGGGCGGCACGAGCGGTGCGGCGCCTTTGTCATCGGCTGCGTCGGCTACCTGCGCTGCGTGCTGTCCCTGCGCGGCATGTGGCGCGTTCGCGTCGCGAGGCATGGGCGGGTCGCCGGCAATACCCTCGAGGCCGGCAAGCGCGTAGAGCCGGTCGACGACCGTGCGCAACCAGCCCTGGCGGGGCGCGGAGATCCTGTTCGCTTCCATGTCTGTCGCTGGCAACCCTTTGTTTGTCTGTGGCGTCCCGGCCGGTTTCCGTATCCGGCTGAAGCCGCCCATCAGAGCAAGTTATCGACCCGGGACGAGAAATCTTTAGCCGCGGCGACCGAAAAAACACCTAACGCCTAAACGTGACGGGAGATCGGTGCGGCGGCGTCCAGATTCGGTTAAAGTGGCGCCGGTCGAGACGCCGTTCGCCATGCGCGATGGGTCGGCGCGCGTGAAGCGCCCGTCTTGCGGGCCGCAGGGGCGGCCCGGCGCGTCGGCGGCCATTACCGGCCATTCCATCCGTACGAGTCATCCGCCATGTCCGATTCATCGTCAGCGTTTGCCGCGCCGGCAAGCGAGGCTGCGCGAGACGATGCGGGCAGGGGCACCCCTGGTTCCGCGCCTTCTACGCCGTCAGCTTCACAACCCGGCCTTGCGCCCGGGTCATCAACCGGTCCGCAGCCGTTCGTCTATCTCGGGCGGCAGCCTATTCTCGATCGCAATGGCGTGCTCAACGCCTATGAGCTGCTGTTCCGCGGCGGTGCGCAGAACCGCGCGGACGTCGACGACGATGCGCTCGCCACGGCCCAGGTGATGACGCGCACGATCGGCCAGCTCGGCGTGCCCGCGGTGCTCGGCCGTCACTACGGCTATGTCAACATCAGCCGCGAGTTGCTGTTCGACGACATCGTGCATCTGCTGCCGCCGGGCCGCTTCGTGCTGGAGGTGCTCGAACACGTGCGCTTCGACGCCGCGGTGCTGGAGCGTCTCGCGCAACTGCGCCGCGCCGGCTACCGCATTGCCTTCGACGACGTGTGCGAGATCACGGAGAACCTGCTGCGCGCCTTGCCTTACGCGGACATCATCAAGGTCGACCTGCTGCAGACCGAGCGCGCGGCGCTGCCGGGACTGGTCGCGAGCCTCGCCGCGCACGGCAAGACGCTGATCGCCGAGAAGGTCGAGACGGGCGAGGACTTCGAACTGGCCTCGTCGCTCGGCTTCGAGCTTTTTCAGGGCTACTTCTTCGCGCGCCCGCAGGTGCTGCGCGCGCCGCGCGTGCGGTCGTCACGCCTTGCGCTCGTGCGCCTGCTCGCGCTGGTGGCCAACGACGTCGGCACGGCGGAACTCGAGCGCGAACTGCGCAGCCACCCGGGCGTAGTGGTGCAACTGTTGCGTCTCGTCAATTCGAGCGCGTACTCGCCGGGGCGGCCGATTTCGTCGCTGCGCGAAGCGGTGCTCGCGGCGGGCACGCGCCAGATCGCGCGCTGGGCGCAACTGCTGCTCTACGCGAGCGGACGCGACCTGCCCTGGGGCTCGGACCCGCTCGTGCAGCTCGCGGGCACGCGCTCGCACTTCATGGAGCTTGCCGCGCGCAGCCTGAGCCCGCAGGACCCCGATTTCGCCGATGCCGCCTTCATGACCGGCATCTTCTCGCTCGTGCACGTGCTGGTGGGCTCGACCCCCGAGCACACGCTCGATCGTCTCGGCCTCGCGCGCGAGATCGTCGAGGCCGTGGACGGTCATCGCGGCGAACTCGGCGCGCTGCTGCGCATCGCCACCGCCGCCGAGCGCGGCGATCACGATGGCGCGCAGCGCCTCGCGCGCGAGGCGGGCGGGATGTTCAACGCGCTCACGCCGCCGCTGCTTGGCGAACTGAACCTGTGGGCCGGCGCGTGGTTCACGGCCTATGCCGAGGGTTGAAATCAGGTTGTAAGCCTTGCGCCGGGGCGCGCGCTGCGAGTGCCGCAATTGTGTGATCCAATATTGGTATCGCCGCGGCGTCATGCGTCTCATTTGCATGATGGGCAAGACCCGCGGGCAAAACGCGCGCCGGCGTGGCGATTCAACTCGAGGGCATTTGACATGAAACCGAGGTTCTTTGCGGCGGGAGCCGCGGCGCTCGTCTGCGCCGGGCTTGCGCTCTTTACGCTGTCTGCACAGGCGACACTCAAGCCGGGCGATTCCGCGCCCGACTTCACGACTCAGGCATCGCTGGGTGGCAAGACCTACACCTATTCGCTCGCTTCGGAGCTGAAGAAGGGGCCGGTGGTCGTGTACTTCTATCCGGCCGCGTTCACGAAGGGTTGCACGATCGAGGCGCACGAATTCGCTGAAGCGGTCGATCAGTACAAGCAGTACGGCGCGACCGTGATCGGCGTTTCGCACGACAACATCGACACGCTCACGAAGTTCTCGGTGAGCGAGTGCCGCAGCAAGTTCCCGGTGGCCGCCGACGAAGACTCGAAGATCATCAAGTCGTACGACGCGTCGATGCCGATGCACGAGTCGATGGCCAATCGCGTGTCGTATGTGATCGCGCCGGACGGCAAGATCATCTACGAATACACGAGCCTGTCGCCGGACCAGCATGTGACGAACACGTTGCGCGCCTTGAAGGAATGGGCCGCGCAGCATCCGCAGCAGTAGTTATTTCGAGTTATCGCGAGTCATCGCGAACCTCAGCAGGAAACGAGGCCCGCCACGCGCGCGGGCCTCGTCGCGATCTGTCCCGCTCGTCCCTCCACATTTGTCCTGGCCTTTCTCCCGCCGCACGGAATATCCGCATGCCGATTGTCGTCGTTCTTATTGCCTTCGCCGCGCTTGTCTACGGCGCGTACTGGTCCTTCAACGCCATCGCGGCGCAGTTCGGCACGGGTGTCGCCATGGGCGCAGCCGTGCTTGCCGCGGCGCTGTTCGTCGCGCTCATCGCCTGGTGCTGGCGCCGGATGCGCGACGTGGCGCCCAATGTGCGCGGCGAAGGCGACTGGACGCATCGCGTGGCCGGCGCGTGGGGCGAGGCCCGTCTCGCGGCGGGCAAGCGCTTCTGCGAGCTGGCGCAGGGCGGCGCGCATGGCGCGTATATCTTCGCCGACCTGCAAGGCGCGCAGCCGGCGAGCGATGTCAACGGCTGGCACGTGGCGCTGCGTGTCGCCGATCCGAAGCACCCGCTCTGGCAATTGCCGATGCAAAGCGAGCGTGAGGCGAAGCGCTGGGCGCGCATTTTCAGGCTCGCGATTGCGCAGAAGCTGTGAACGTGGCAACCGCGCCGAACGATCCGGCCGCACCGCTGTCTCAACGACTTCCCGGCGGTCCTGGCCGGCAACGCAAACTGGATATGTCACGAAAACCCTGGATCGCGGCGGCCTTGATCGCCGTCTGCGCCACGCTGCTCGCGGCGTGCGACCAGCAAAAGGTCGCTGACGCCGTCAACGCGATCAAACCCGATTCGATGGCGTTCGGCGGCCTGCGTATTGGCGTTTCGACGGTCGAGGACGTGCGCCGGCAGGCGGGCAAGCCCGAAATGGTGTGGGAGGACGACGACGGCGCGCAGCGCCTCGAATACCCGCGTGGGCCCAACGGCCTCACCACGTGGATGCTCGACTTCGACGCAAACGGCAAGCTCGTGGCGATGACCCAGGCGCTCACGGCGCAGAATATCGCCCAGGTCGTGCCGGGCATGCCGCAGGACGAAGTGCGGCGCCTGCTCGGCAAGCCGGCCACGGTAGCAAAATACGCGTTGAGCCACGAGGAAGTGTGGAGCTGGCACTGGGCCGAAGGCGGCGTGGCGGGGGACGGCATGTTCAACGCCCATTTCGCGCCGGATGGGCTCGTGATCAGGACGTCGCGCTCGGACGCACCGGGTCACGAGCAGCATTGAGGCGGCGAGCGCATCGATCGCGCCAGCCGCAAGGAGGAAGCAGATGAAACGTATTGCGTTGCTATGGCATGTGGTGAAGGGCGATGCGCGCGTGCTGTGGCACGCGCTGCGTCAGCCGGGGCGCCCCGTGTGGCTCGTGCCCGCCACGGCGCTGCTCGCGCTCTATGCGCTCGACCCGTTCAATATCGCGATGCCGGTCGCCGGTGTCGTGGACGACGGCATCATCGTGCCGCTGTTGCTGCATCTGATCGTGCGTTGCCTGCCCGCGCATTTGCGCCAGCGCGAGCCTCGACGGGCACGCGCATAAAAATACGGCTGAAGCCACGCTTCAGCCGTTTTCTGCTGCAAGACCGCCCACTCACTCCGCCTGCGCCGCGGGCGCTGCGCGACCGCGCTTCGCATCCCACCACACGCGCAGCCGGTCCATGTAAAGGTACACCACCGGCGTCGTATAGAGCGTGAGCATCTGGCTCACGATCAGCCCGCCCACGATCGAGATACCGAGCGGCGCGCGCAGTTCCGCGCCTTCGCCGCGCCCGAACGCGAGCGGCAGCGCGCCCAGCAGCGCCGCGCAGGTCGTCATCATGATCGGCCGGAAGCGCAGCAGGCAGGCCTGATAGATCGCATCGCGCGAACTCAGCCCCTCACGCGACGCCTGGATCGCGAAGTCCACCATCATGATCGCGTTCTTCTTCACGATGCCGATCAGCAGAATCACGCCGATCAGCGCGATGATGCTGAACTCCGTCTTGAAGAGCAGCAGCGCGAGCAGCGCGCCCACGCCCGCAGAGGGCAAGGTGGAGAGAATCGTGAGCGGGTGGATGTAGCTCTCGTACAGAATGCCCAAAACGATATACACGGCTGCGAGCGCCGCGAGAATCAGGAGCGGCTGGTTGTCGAGCGACTGCTGGAACGCCTGCGCCGTGCCCTGGAAGCTGCCGTGAATCGTCGCGGGCATGCCGATCTCGCCCATCGTGTCGTAGATCGCCTGGGTGGCGTCGGAGAGCGATTTGCCGGGCGGCAGGTTGAACGAGATCGTCGAGGCCACGAACTGGCTCTGGTGGTTCACCGAAAGCGGCGTCGTGCCGGGGCCGAACGAGGCGATCGACGAGAGCGGCACCATGGTTTCCTTCGACGTGGAGACGGCCGCGCCCGACGACGCGCTCGACTTGCCGCTCGCGGCGAGCGAGTTGGTCGCGAGGTTGCGCGCGGAGTCGGTGGCGATGGTCGCGGCGCTCGATGCGGTAGTGGCGGCCGTGCCGCCCGTCGAGGCGGTGGTCGGGCCCGTCACCGTGCCTGCCGTCGCGTTGGTGCTCTGCGCGCCGCTTGCCGTGCCGCCCGAGGTGCTCACCCAGATCTCGTTGAGCATGGTCGGGCTCTGCCAGTACTTCGGCGCGACTTCCATCACCACGTGGTACTGGTTGAGCGGGTTGTAGATGGTCGAGACCTGGCGCTGGCCGAACGCGTCGTAGAGCGTGTTGTCGATCTGCGAGGGCGTGATGTGCAGCCGCGCGGCGCTCTGCCGGTCGATGTTGATCATCGATTCGAGGCCGCCTTGCTGCTGGTCCGAATTCACGTCGGCGAGTTCGGGGCGCGCCTGCAACGCCTCGGTGAGCTTCGGCCCCCACTTGTAGAGGTCGCCGGTGTTGTCCGCGAGCAGCGTGAACTGGTACTGCGCGTTCGACTGCCGGCCGCCCACGCGGATGTCCTGCACCGCCTGCAGGAAGGTGCGCGCCCCCGCCACGTTCGAGAGCGGCCCGCGCAGCTGCGCGATCACCTCATCGGCGGAAAGCTTGCGCTCGCTCTTGGGCTTGAGCGAGATGAACATGAAGCCCGAGTTGGTCGCGCGCCCGCCGGAAAATCCCGCGACCGATTCCACTGCCGGATTCGCCTGCACGATGCGCATCATCTCGGAGAACTTCACCTTCATCGCCTGGAACGAGGTGGCCTGGTCGGCCTGGATGCCGCCGACGAGGCGCCCCGTGTCCTGCTGCGGGAAGAAGCCCTTGGGCACGACCACGTAGAGCGCGACGTTCAGCGCGATGGTCGCGACGAGCGTGAGCAGGATGACGATCGGATGTGCCAGCGCCCAGCCGAGCGTGCGCTCGTAGCCGCCCTGCATGCGCAGAAAGCCGCGTTCGAGCCATTGCGCGAAGCGGCCTTCCTCCTTCTTCTCGTGCGCTTCCTGGAGCAGGCGCGAGCACATCATCGGCGTGAGCGTGAGCGAGACGACGAGCGACACCGCAATGGCGAGCGAAAGCGTGAGCGCGAACTCGCGGAACAGGCGCCCGACGATGCCGCCCATCAGCAAAATCGGCAGGAACACGGCGACGAGCGACACGCTGATCGAGAGCACCGTGAAGCCCACCTCGCGCGCGCCGAGCAGCGCCGCCTTCATGCGCGGCACGCCGTTTTCGATATGCCGCGAGATGTTCTCCAGCACGACGATGGCGTCGTCCACGACGAAGCCGGTCGCGATGGTGAGCGCCATCAGCGAGAGATTGTCGAGCGAGAAGCCCATCAGGTACATGGCCGCGAAGGTGCCGATGATCGAGATGGGCACGGCCACGCTCGGAATGAGCGTCGCGCGCCAGTTGCGCAGGAACAGGAACACCACCATCACGACGAGCGCCACGGCGATCATGAGCGTGCGCTCGGTGTCCTTGAGCGAGGAGCGGATCGTGACGGAGCGGTCGGACGTCGGGATCACCTCGACGTCGGCGGGCAGCGACGCCTTGAGTTGCGGCAGCATGGCGACCACGCGGTCGACCGTCTCGATGATGTTCGCGCCCGGCTGACGGTAGAGGATCACGAGCACGGAACGTTTGCCGTTGGCCAGCCCGATGTTGCGCAGGTCTTCCACCGAATCGACTACTTCGCCCACGTCCGAGAGTTTCACGCCCGCGCCGTTGCGGTAGGCGATCACGAGGTCCTTGTACTGGCTCGCCTTGCTCGCCTGGTCGTTGGTGTAGAGCTGAAAGCGCTGCGGGCCGAATTCGATATCGCCCTTGGGACTGTTGGCGTTGGCCGAGGCGAGCGCCGCGCGTACGTCTTCGAGGCCGATGCCGTAGTGAAACAGCGCGTGCGGCTCCAGTTCCACGCGCACGGCCGGATTCGCCGAGCCGCTCACGTCGACTTCGCCCACGCCGTCCACCTGCGAGAGCGACTGCTGCAGCACCGTGGCCGCCGAGTCGTAGAGCTGGCCCGCGCTCAACGTGGGCGAGGTGAGCGCGAGAATCAGAATCGGCGCGTCGGCGGGGTTGACCTTGTGGTAGGTCGGGTTCTGCCGCAGGCTCGTGGGCAGGTCCGCGCGCGCGGCGTTGATCGCCGCCTGCACGTCGCGCGCCGCGCCGTCGATGTCGCGGTTCAGGCCGAATTGCAGCGTGATGCGCGTGCTGCCCACCGAGCTTTGCGAGGTCATCTCGGTGACGTCGGCGATCGAGCCGAGGTGCCGCTCCAGCGGGCTCGCCACGCTGGTTGCCACCGTTTCGGGGCTCGCCCCCGGCAAGGTGGCCTGCACGGAGATGGTCGGAAAGTCCACCTGCGGCAAGGGCGCGACCGGCAGCTTCGTGAACGCGAAGAGGCCGGCCAGTGCGATGCCGATGGCGAGCAGCGTGGTCGCGACGGGGCGCGAGATGAACGGGCGCGAGAGATTCATCGCGTCAGCTCTCCGGTGAAGACGACGACGCGCCTTGCGAACCGCTGCCGAAGCGCTGGCGCAGACGCTGTGCGATCCGGTCGAACGCAAGGTAGATCACAGGCGTCGTAAAGAGCGTGAGCGCCTGGCTCACGATCAGACCGCCCGCGATCGCGATGCCGAGCGGCCGGCGCAGCTCGCTGCCCGCGCCGTAGCCGAGAATCAGCGGCACGGCGCCGAGCAGCGCCGCCATCGTCGTCATCATGATCGGTCGGAAGCGCAACAGACACGCCTGATAGATCGCCTCGCGCGGCGATTTGCCTTCGTGGCGCTCGGCCTCGAGCGCGAAGTCGATCATCATGATGGCGTTCTTCTTCACGATGCCGATCAACAGCACGATGCCGATGATGCCGATGATGTCGAGATCGTGCCCGGTCAGAATGAGCGCGAGCAGCGCGCCGATCCCGGCCGACGGCAGCGTGGAGAGAATCGTGATCGGATGCACGAAGCTCTCGTACAGCACGCCGAGCACGATGTACATCGTGACGATGGCCGCGAGGATCAGGAACAGCTCGTTGGACAGCGACGCCTGGAACGCGAGCGCGGCGCCCTGGAAGCGCGTCTGGAACGAGCCCGGCAGGCCGATGTCCTTTTCCGCCTGCTGAATCGCCTTCACTGCCGCGCCAAGCGAAGAACCCGGAGCCAGGTTGAACGAGATCGTCGTGGCCGGGAACTGCGAGAGATGCGTGACGAGCAGCGGCGCGGGCCGCTCGTGGAACTTCGCGATGGCCGAGAGCGGCACCTGGCCCGTGCTCGAGGTCGAAGAGGGCAGGTAGATCGAGTTCAGCGCGTCGGTGTAGTGCTGCATCACCGGATCGGCTTCGAGAATCACGCGGTACTGGTTCGACTGCGTGAAGATCGTCGAGATGATGCGCTGGCCGTAGGCGTCGTACAGCGCGTTGTCCACCGTCGCGGGCGTGATGCCGTAGCGCGCCGCGCTCGCGCGGTCGATCTCGATGAACACGGAGCTGCCCTGGTCCTGCAGGTCGGTCGCGACATCCGCGAGTTCGTGCAGTTGCTGCAAACGCTGCACGAGCTTTGGCACCCAGGTCGTGAAGTCCTGGAAGTTCGGCGTCGTGAGCATGAACTGGTACTGGGTCGGGCTCACCGTCGAGTCGATCGTGAGGTCCTGCACCGGCTGCATGTAGAGCGTCGCGCCCGGGACGTGGGCCACGCTCTTTTGCAGGTCGCGGATGATCTCGCTCGCCGTTTCGCTGCGGTCGTCGCGCGGCTTCAGGTTGATCAGCATGCGGCCGCTGTTGAGCGTGATGTTGGTGCCGTCCACGCCGATGAACGAGGTGAGGCTCTCGACGTTCTCGTTCTTGAGGATCTCCGCGGCGAGCGCCTGCTGGCGCTCGGCCATCGACGTATAGGACACCGACTGCGGCATTTGCGTGATGGCCTGGATCACGCCCGTATCCTGCACGGGGAAGAAGCCCTTGGGCACGATCACGTAGAGAATGCCGGTGAGCACGAGCGTGATGAGGAACACGATCATCGTGAGGCGCTGGCGCGCGAGCACCCATTCGAGCGCCACGCCATAGCGGCCGATCACATAGTCGAAGAACGCATGCACGCGCGCCTCGAAGCGGTGGCTTTCGGGCGGCGGCGTGTGGCGCAGCATCTTCGCGCACATCATCGGCACGAGCGTGAGCGAGACCACGGCCGAGATCACGATCGTCACCGCGAGTGTGATGGCGAATTCGTGGAACAGGCGGCCCACCACGTCGCCCATGAAGAGCAGCGGAATCAGCACGGCGATGAGCGACACAGTGAGCGAGATGATGGTGAAGCCGATCTGCTTGCTGCCCTTTAGCGCCGCTTCGAGCGGTGTTTCGCCATCCTCGACGTAGCGCGCGATGTTCTCGATCATGACGATGGCGTCGTCCACCACGAAGCCTGTCGCGATGGTGAGCGCCATCAACGACAGGTTGTCGAGCGAGAAGCCGCACAGGTACATGACCGCGAGCGTGCCGATGAGCGAGAGCGGCACCGAAAGGCTCGGAATGATCGTGGCGTAGATGTTCGCGAGGAACAGGTACATCACCAGCACCACGAGCACCACCGACATCAGCAGCTCGAACTGCACGTCGCGCACCGAGGCGCGGATCGTGGTGGTGCGGTCGGTGACGATCTGCACGTCGAGCGAAGAAGGTAGCGCTTCCTGCAACTGCGGCAAGAGCGCCTTGATGCTGTCCACCACCTGGATCACGTTCGCGCCCGGCTGGCGTTGCACGTTCAGGATGATCGCAGGCGTGCCGTCTGCCCACGCGCCGAGCTTGGTGTTCTCCGCGCCCTGCACGATGTTCGCGACATCGGTGAGCATGACGGGACGGCCGTTGCGGTAGGCGATCACGGCGTCTTTATACGCGTCGGCGTCGGTGAGCTGGTCGTTCGCGTTGATCGTATAGGCGCGCGTGGGGCCGTCGAAGTTGCCCTTGGGCGTGTTGACGTTCAGGTTCGAGATGCTCGTGCGCAGGTCGTCGAGGTTCAGGCCGTAGGCCGCGAGCGCGCGCGGATTCGCCTGGATGCGCACGGCCGGGCGCTGGCCGCCCGAAAGGCTCACGAGGCCCACGCCCGCCACCTGCGAAATTTTCTGCGCGAGGCGGGTGTCGGCGAGATCCTGGATCTGCGTGAGCGGCAGCGTCTTCGAGGTGATCGCGAGCGTGAGGATCGGCGCGTCGGCCGGGTTGACCTTGGCGTAGATCGGCGGCGCGGGCAGGTCCGAGGGCAGCAGGTTGCCGGCCGCGTTGATGGCGGCCTGCACTTCCTGTTCGGCCACGTCGAGCGGCAGGTCGAGGCTGAACTGGAGCGTGATGACCGAGGAGCCCGCCGAACTCTGCGACGACATCTGGTTGAGCGACGGCATCTGCCCGAACTGACGTTCGAGCGGCGCCGTGACCGAGGACGTCATCACGTCCGGGCTCGCCCCCGGGTAGAAGGTCTGCACCTGGATGGTCGGGTAATCGACTTCGGGCAGGGCGGAAAGCGGCAGAAAGCGCAGCGCGACGAGGCCGACCAGCATGATCGCCGCCATGAACAGCGCCGTGCCGACCGGCCGCAGGATAAAGGCGCGGGATGGATTCATGCTGGCTTACTGGGCTTGCGTCTGCGAGGCGTGGCGGTGGCCATGACGCGCGCCCGAGGCCGCGCCGGCCCACGATGCGCCTTTCGCGCCCGCGGCTCCCGACGCCCCCTTCGCGTGTTGCGGATGCTCGGCGGGAATCGTGATCTTCGCGCCTTCGCGCAGACGGTCGGAGCCGTCGGTCACCACGCGCTCGCCCACGGCGAGGCCCGAGGCGATGCTGGTGCGCTCGGCATCGACGGGGCCGATCTTCACGAGCCGCACCGTCACCGTGTTGTCGGGCTTCGCGACATAGACGTACTGCCCCTGCGAGCCGTTGAGCACGGCCGAAGTGGGCACGATCACGGCGTCGTGGATCGTATCGACGAGCAGGCGCGCGTTCACGAACTGATTCGGAAAGAGCCCTTGTTCGTGGTTCGTGAAGCTCGCGCGCAGCTTGACGGTACCCGTGGTGGTGTCGATCTGGTTGTCGATGGTCTGGAGCGACCCGGCTTCGAGCATCGTTGTGTTGCTGCGGTCGTAGGCCGTGACCGACATTTTCGTGCCCGCGCGCAGCTGCTTCATGATGGGCGGCAGGTTGTCCTCCGAGGTCGTGAAGATCACGCTGATCGGCTCGAGCTGCGTGAGCACGACGATGCCGTTGGTGTCGCTGGGCGTCACGTAGTTGCCCGGATCGACCTGGCGCAGGCCCACGCGGCCCGATACGGGCGCCGTGATGCGCGCGTAGGTGAGGTCGAGCTTGTAGGCATCGACGCTGGCCTGATCGGACTTGACGGTGCCCTCATATTGCTTGACCAGCGAGGCCTGCGTGTCGACCTGCTGGCTCGCGATCGAGTCTTGCGAGAGCAGCGTCTGGTAGCGCTTGAGGTCGAGGCGCGCCGTGGCGAGCAACGCCTGGTCGCGGGCGAGCTGGCCTTCGGCGTTGGCGAGCGAGATCTGGTACGGGCGCGGGTCGATCTGCGCGAGCACGTCACCCTTTTTCACCATCTGGCCTTCCTGGAAGTACACGTCCTGAAGCGTACCGGATAGTTGTGTGCGCACCGTGATGTCGGCAAGCGGCGTGACCGTGCCGAGGGCGGTGATGACGACGGGCATGTCGCCGGCCTTCGCCGTGGCCACGCTCACTGGCTGCGGCAGGTTGGCCACGGCTCCCGGACCGCCGCGACGCATTTGCGCGCCGGCCGCCGGTGTCGCGTTGCCGCCCGAGAGCGCCTTGTTCCACGGCTGCCAGCGCGCGAGCACGATGCCGGCGATCACGATGACCACACCCAGCGCGATGAACTTGCCCTTGCCGCGCCTCGCGGCGACCGGAGCGGGGGACTGCGGCGGCGTATCTTTACGGGGGGAATCCGGGCGCTTTTCTTGTTGATCCATCGGTCAGGTCGGTAACAGGTTCTCGAAGCGGGTTCTCGAAGGCTCTTGGCTGAGCTCACTACAGGGTGCCGGCCGCGAAGTTCTCGCAGAAGCGCGCACAGCAGCGCACGGAGCCGGCGCAGCGGGCGCGCGCCGATGCTACGCAGGTCCTGCACAAGCAAGATGTCAGGACGCGCCGCGCTGCGGCCCGGGTGCCGCGCCATGCGCTCACGGGCATGGGCGGCGTCGCTGGCGGCCGGCTGGCGTTACGGGCGAAGGACGGCGGCGCAGCAGGCTCTTGCCGCCAAAAAACATGATGCTACGTTGCCCGCTTCGTTACAGTCCAGTGCCGTTTCTTTCGAGACGTTACGAGCGTTACACCCTTCGTGTGTTTTTTGTAAGGCGCCGGCTCGCGCGTTGTCAGGTCGCGTGGGGCAGGCGCAGGGCGCCGCCGATTTCGTCGACGATGCGCGCGACGCATTCGCGCATCAGCGGCACGACGTGGCTGACGAGCCACTCGCGCGGGCACTGCTGCGCGGCGCCGCCGCAGTTGATGGCGTAGATCTCGCCGCTGGGACCCGCGAACGCCGTCGCAATGGCGTTGAGTCCCTCGTACCACTCGCCGATCGCGAGCCCGTAGCCGTGGGCGGCGGTCTCGGCGAGCGCGGCGTCGAGCCGGCTGCCGAAGACGCCCCAGTCGTTGCCGGTCGAGGTCTGCAGCGCGGCGGTGAGTTCGGCGCGCGCGTGCGGATCGAGCGCGGCGAGGTAGGCGCGCCCGACGGCGGTGCGGCCCATGTCGATGCGCGAGCCGACCTCGAGGCGCGTGACGAGCACGGCGGTGCGCGGGCGGATCGCGTCGATCACGACCATCTCCAGACGGTCGCGCACGGTCAGATGCACCGAGAGCGCGGTGCGCTCGGCCAGCCGCGTGAGAAAAGGCCGCGCCCGGCTGCGGATGTCGGAGTTGCGCAGGAAGCCGTTGGACAGCGCAAGCACCGACGAGGTGAGCACGAAGCGTTCGCTGTCAGGCAGCCGGGCGAGAAAGCCCGTGCTCACGAGCGTGCCGGTGAGGCGCGAAAGCGTGGGCTTGGGAATGCCCGTCAGCTCGGTCAGTTCACGGTTGCTGAGCGGCGCGTCGGCGGCCGCGACGCAGCGCAGGACGGCAAGGCCGCGCGCGAGCGCGGTCACTTCGTCGGCGCCGCCGTCTTTATCTCGCGGAGTGTCGTCGGGATGGCGCGAATCGGGCGCGGAAGTCATTGGCGGGACAATTTTCCGAAACAGGATTTCAGTTTTGAGATTTCGCGCGAGGCGTTACAAAGTCAGCGCGGACGTGCCGCGCGGTACAGTCATTTGCGTTCGATCAACGCGGCGCTCCCTAAATTAGGGTGCAAATTTTCAGACGATTGTAATAGATGCCAGAAGCTCGACGATTGGCGCATTTTGGCGAGATTTTGCTTGACTTAGTCAGCATGTCGGTAAAAAATGGAATCCGATTTCGGTAATACGCCTCAACCCCGCAAAATTGCGGGGTTTTAATGTGCCTTGCGCTATGCAATTCGCATAATTGCGCATCTTTTTCCGATGGCATGGCGCAGCCGAATACCGTCTCTCAGGTTCTAGCACGGCCCTCGGAATGGCTAGAACTTTTCAAGGCGCCACGTGCAAACGTGGCGCTTTTTTTTCCGCCGGCGGCAAACGGACGAACGGGCAAACCCGCGATTAGCGGCCGGTCAGGCGACCTCGCCGCTAAAGCGCTCCCGCAACTCACGCTTGAGCACCTTGCCGATCGGGCTGCGCGGTAGCGCGTCGACGATCACCAAGTCGGCAAGTCGTTGCATCTTCCCCAATTGCCCGTTGGCCCAGTCGGCGAGCGCGTCGGCGGTCAATGCCGAACCGCGCCGGAGCGTGACGAACGCCACCGGCGTTTCGCCCCAGCGTGCCGATGGCACGCCGACCACCGCCGATTCAAGGACTTCGGGGTGGCGGGCGAGCACCTGTTCCAGATCGCTTGGGTAGATGTTGAAGCCGCCCGAGATGATCATGTCCTTCTTGCGGTCCATCAGCACGAGGAAGCCGTCTTCGTCGAAGCGGCCGACATCCCCGGTCCGGATGAAGCGCCGGCCATCGCCGTCGTACCACTCGGCTTGCGCCGTCTGGTCCGGTTGCCGGTAGTAGCCGGTCATCATGGCGGGCGAACGCCCGACGATTTCACCGGCTTCGCCGGCCGCGACCTCGCGCCCCTTGGCATCGATCAGGCGCATTTCATGGCCGTTCAACGGGCGCCCAACCGTGTGCAGCTTGCCGGGAAACTCGTCCGCGCACAGCTCGCATGACGCGCCGCCTTCGGTCATGCCATAGAACTCGGTGAGCTTGCCGGGCCATCTGCGCAGGGCGTCCGCCTTGAGTGCCGCCGCGAACGGCGCGCTCGTGCAGAACTTCGAGTGGAAGCTGGACAGGTCGTAGCGATCGAAGTCCGGATGGCCGAGGATGCGCTGGTATTGCACCGGCACCAGCATGGTGTGCGTGACGTGTTTGCGCTCGGCGAGCTCGAGGTATTGCTTCGCATCGAACCTGGGCATGAGGACAACCGTTCCGCCGAGCGCCAGCGTCGGGAAGAAGCTCACCAGCGTGGTGTTCGAATAGAGCGGCGTCGCGATCAAGGTGACGCACTCCGGCCCGTATCCGCGCTCGAGGCTTCGCAGCGTATAGGCGTAGCGCATCGCGTGCGACTGGACGATCCCTTTGGGCGCGCCCGTCGTGCCGGACGAGTAAATGATGTTGAACGCCCACTCCGGTCGAACCTCCACATGCCGGGGCGCGGCGCCCACGGGTGCGAGCCAGGTATCGTATTGCCCGGCTGCGCTGATGTCGATGACGCGCAGCGCGGGCGGCAGCGTGACGCCCGCAAGCAGCTGGCAAACCGCGTCGTCGGCGAAGAGGATCTGCGCCCGGGAGTTTTCCAGCATGGCGACGAGGCTGTCCGGATGCGTGGAGGGCGATAGCGGGGCGACCGCGAGTCCTGCCCGGAGCGCGCCGAAGAAGACGTCGGCATAGGAGATGGAACTCGACGCACAGATGGCGACGACGTCTTCGGGTGCCAGTCCGTCACGCTGGAGCGCGGCAGCGCAGCGGTCGATCAGCGCATCGAGCGCGGCGAACGTGACCGTCTCGTCTTCGCAGACAATGGCCACGCGCGCGCCGTGTTCCGCCGCGCGTTGGCGAATCATGGCGGTCAAGTCGACGAACGGGGACTCGGGTGACGGGGACTTCACGGACATGGCCTCATACCTCACTGAAAAGATGGCTTGGCGATGGAGTGCTACGGTGCTCGTGCGCAATGATCTCCGTTCTGATGGGCGCGGCTCGCTTCATGGTTTGTGAACGTGCGTTCGATTTTCTGCCCGGTCATTACGCCCGGCAACGACAATTTTGTTGGACAGTCCGTCAAGGCGCCTTTGACAGTTTGCCGCGCAAGGCGGCGGCGCCATGTGATCTGGTTCATACCCCCGTTTCTGCCATACCATCGCGTGATCACCCGTTCGATGGAGTCGCACATGCTCTCCGAAGAGGAACTGGCGTTGCTCGACGCCATCCGCGAAACCGGCAGCCTGTCGCGCGCGGCGGCACGCCTGAACAAGGCGCCTTCCACGATTTCGCATGCCGCGCGCCAACTCGAGGCGCGCTTCGACGCGCTGCTCTTCGACCGCCGGCGCTACCGGCTGCAGCTCACCCCGGCCGGGCATCTGCTCGCCGAGGAGGGTGCCGCGGCGGCGCGCGGCGAGGCTCATCGAGCGCGGCGAACTGGTCGAGAAGGTCACGGCGAACCCGCGCGAGCCGAACGTGCTTTACGTGGCGTGGCGCGGTGAGCACGCGGGGCGCGCACTGCACTGGTGGATCGACAGGCTGCGCGAGCTGCGTCTTGCGAGGCGCCTCGTGGAAGGGATCGAGATCACGGGCTGAGGGCGGCTGCCCGCACAGAAGCGCAAACGTTCGATAGCTTCGAACGTTTGCGCCAGGACCGTCGTACGGCAGGCAGCGCGCCGCGCGGCAATATGGCATCACAGTCTCAGATCGAGACTATCCCCTCCAAGGAGAACGTCATGAACCGCTTTGCAAACAAAACTGTCCTCGTCACCGGCGGAACCAGCGGCATCGGCCTCGCTGCCGCGCAAGCCTATGCCGCCGAAGGCGCGCACGTCATCGTCACGGGCCGCGACGAAGCCGGCCTCGAAGCCGCGCGGCGCGCGCTCGGCCCGAACGCGCACGCGTGGCGCAACGACGCGGCCTCGATCACCGGCGCGCGCGAGCTGGCCGCCGCCGTGCGCGACGCCGGCCTGCGCCTCGACGCGGTGTTCATCAACGCGGGCGTGGCGAAGCTCGCGCCGTTCGAGCAAGTGGACGAAGCGCTCTGGGACGTCACCTTCGACACCAACGTGAAGGGCGCGTACTTCCAGATTCAGTCGCTCCTGCCGGTGCTGAACGACGGTGCGGCCATCGTGCTCAACGGCTCGATCAACGCGCATATCGGCATGCCCACGTCGTCGGTATATGCGGCGAGCAAGGCCGCGCTGATCTCGTTCGCGAAGACGCTCTCGGCCGAACTGCTGCCGCGCGGCATTCGCGTGAACGTGGTGAGCCCAGGTCCCGTGAAGACGCCGCTCTACAACAAGTTCGGCATGGACGCCGCCGCGCTCGCGGCGGCCGAGGAATCGATTCGTGGGCTGGTGCCGCTCAAGCGCTTTGCGACGGCGCAGGAGATCGCCTCGACCGTGCTGCATCTGAGCGCCGCCGAGTCGGCCTTCATGATCGGCACCGAGGTGATCGTCGCCGGGGGCATGGGCCAGCTTTGATGGCCCGTGAGTGATGCGTACGGAGTGCGGGCGGCAGGGCGCCGCCCGCATGAGCGTCTTGCGCGCCGGTCAGGAAACCGTTTCGCGTTCCGGCGTGGCCGTGATCTTGTGGATCGACAGGTCGGTGCCGTTGAATTCCTGTTCGCGATCGATGCGCAGGCCGACGAATTTGCGCAGCAGGCCGTACACCACGAGGCCGCCAAGGAAGGCGATCACGATGCCCGCAAGCGTGCCGACGATCTGCGCGCCGAGCGAGACGCCGCCGAGCCCGCCGAGCCAGTGCTGGCCGAAAATGCCCGCGGCGATGCCGCCCCACGCGCCGCACAGGCCGTGCAGCGGCCACACGCCGAGCACGTCGTCGATGCGCCAGCGGTTCTGCACGCAGGTGAACATATAGACGAACAGCGCGCCGGCGACCGCCCCCGTCACGAGCGCGCCGAGCGGATGCATGATGTCCGAGCCCGCGCACACGGCCACGAGCCCCGCGAGCGGCCCGTTGTACGTGAAGCCCGGATCGTTGCGGCCCGCGAACCACGCGGCGAGCGTGCCGCCCACCATCGCCATGAGCGAGTTGACGGCGACGAGACCGCTGATCTTGTCGATGGTCTGCGCGCTCATCACGTTGAAGCCGAACCAGCCCACCGCGAGCACCCATGCGCCGAGCGCGAGGAACGGGATGTTCGAAGGCGGATGCGCGGCGATACGGCCGTCGCGCGTATAGCGGCCGTGGCGTGGCCCGAGCAGCAGCACGGCCGGCAGCGCGATCCAGCCGCCGAACGCGTGGACGACCACCGAGCCCGCGAAGTCATGAAACGGCACGCCGAACCCGTGCGTCATCGCATCCTCGAAACCGAGGCGGTTGTTCCACACCATCCCCTCGAAGAACGGATAGATGAAGCCGACGATCACGAAGGTCGCGAACAGCTGCGGATTGAACTTCGAGCGCTCGGCGATACCGCCCGACACGATGGCCGGAATGGCCGCCGCGAAGGTGAGCAGGAAGAAGAAGCGCACGAGCGCGTAGCCATTGTGCTCGGCGAGCACGTCGGCGTGCGAGAAGAACTGCACGCCGTAGGCGAGCGTATAGCCGATGAAGAAGTAGGCGATCGTCGAAATCGAAAAATCGACGAGGATCTTCACGAGCGCATTGACCTGGTTCTTCTTGCGCACGGTGCCGAGTTCGAGAAACGCGAACCCCGCATGCATGGCGAGCACCATGGCGGCGCCCAGTAGCAGAAATAGCGTGTCGGTACCGGTTTTTAGATTGTCCATCTGGCGTACCCAGTTTGCCCAAAATGGGCGCATAGTCAGCAAGATGCGGGCCAGCTTCAGCGCCAAACTGGTGAATTTGCGGCCGCAACAGGCGTCAAGCCGGTGCGGTCGTGCACCGATGCGGAAAAATAGTCAGTACCGTGTCGTCGGTCTGGGGGCTGGTATCTGGGGCGCATGCACCACGTTTCGGCACAATCTCGGGGCCTGCGCGCAAAGGTGGGGAAATCGCGCGCCAGAATAGGGCGTTTATTTCGATTGTCCTTTCTATATCAATGAATTGTCGGCAAAACGAAATGATTTCACGTTTTCGTGAGGGCAAACTTCGGGCGCACATAGGGCGCAAACGCCGACATAATGGCCAGATTGCCACCTCACGCACGTCCGGTCGCCCGGTACCCGCCACGCAATGCGCCTCACGACCAAAGGGCTTCTGCTGATCGCGATTCCCGCCGTCTTCGAACTGAGCTTGCTGTCGGCCATCGTGAAGGCCGAGACCGACGCCGCCGCCGCGGAGCGCTGGGGCCAGCACAGCCAGGCGGTGCTGGCGCAGGCGTCGCGCGTGCTCGAACCGGTACTGGTCGAGTCGGTCAAGCTGCGCGGTGCGGTGGCGGCCAACGACATGAGCTACTCCACACCGGTTTCGATGTGGATGGACGTGGACCGCCGCATCGACCGGCTTGTCGATCTCGTCGCCGATAATCCCTCGCAGGTCGAGCGCGCCGTGCAGATTCGCCACGCCGTGCAGAACTATCGCCAATGGTCGGACCGCGTGCAGGACCTGCTGCGCTCGGGCCGCCGCGCCGACCTCGCCGAGCGCTTTCGCGCGCTCATGGCTGCCGACGTCCTCGACCGCGTGCGCACGCAGATCGTCTCGCTCCAGACCGAGGAGCGCCGCCTCGACGTATTGCGGGTGTCCGCCGCCGAAGCGGCGCGCGCCCAGCAGCAGACCCTCGTGATGACGGCCGTGCTCGGCTCGATCGTGCTGGTCGCGCTCGCCGTCTGGGTGTTTGCGCGCGGTGTGCGCGGGCGGCTCGACGCGCTTTCCGACAACGCCAACCGGCTGGCCGCAAACGAACCGCTCGCACCGCTCACGGCGGGCAACGACGAAATTGCCGAACTCGACCTCACGCTGCACCAGATCAGCCAGCGACTGATCGAGGCCGAGCGGCTGCGCCTCGGTTTTCAGGCCGACCTCGCGCGGCGCGCGGACCAGCTCGCGCGCATCAACGAAAACCTGCGCCAGCAGACTCAGGAAAACGAGATGTTCATCCACGGCGTGTCGCACGATCTGCGCGCGCCGCTCGTGAACCTGCAGGGCTTCTCGCGCGAGCTCAATCACGCGTGCAACGACCTGCGCGAGCGCATCGCGCATTCTTCGCTTTCACCGCAGGCGCGCGCGCGCATCGAGCGCACCATCACCGAGGATATCGGCGAGGCGCTGCGCTATCTGCAAACGGCCGTGCTGCGCGCATCGCACATCATCGACGCGCTGCTGCGGCTCGCGCGCGTGGGACGCGTGGAGTACCGGCGACAGCGCGTGAGCGTGCAGGAGCTCGTGCAGCGCGTGGTCGACGCGATGCACGCGTCGATTCGCGCACGCGGTGCGCAGGTGAGCGTGCAAACGCTGCCCGACGTATGGGGCGACCCGACGGCGCTCGAGCAGGTGTTTGCAAACCTGATCGGCAACGCGCTCAACTATCTCGATCCGGCGCGCGACGGGCGCGTCGAGATCGGCACGGCTCATGCGCCGCCGGGCGTGGAGTCGCTGCAGATTTTCTATGTGCGCGACAACGGGCTCGGCATTCCCGAGGTGGGCTTGCCGCGGCTCTTTCAGGCGTTCCAGCGCATGCACGGCAACATGACGCCGGGCGAGGGCATCGGGCTCGCGCTCGTGCGCCGCGTGGTCGAGCGGCACGGTGGACGCGTGTGGGTGGAGTCGACGGAAGGCGAGGGGACGACGTTCTATCTGTCGCTGCCCGATGCGCTTGCGGTCGCGCCGCCTTTGCCCGGCGACGCGGAGCAGATCATCAGCGCGCTCGAACGCGCGGAGCGTTCGGAAGCTTCGCCTGGTGGCCCTGCGGAATATGCTGCGAGCGATGGCTCGGGTGGCGCGAACGCGAAGGGGAGCGTGCGAAGCGAGTTGCGGGCGGCGTCCGCGACGGCGTTGCGACCGCCGACAGGCGCTTAGACACTTCCAGTGACGCTTCCGGGCAAGCGCACTCGCGATGCGCTCAGCACGCGCTGAAGATGCGGCGCGGCTTGAGCAGGCGGCTCGCGCGAAATGTCCAGATGGTGCCCACGCCGGCGAGCGCCAGCGAAATGGCCAGCATGGTGTGATGACTGACGGCGATGCCGAACGGCTCGCCGAGCGGCAAGACGAAGCTGCGCACGAGCATGAGCAGGGCTGCCCACAGCGCAAACGCCCCCAGCAGGAGCAGACGCGTGCCGTGCACGTGGCGCGCCCGGTCGGTCAAGCTGCCTTTGCGGCCGCTGCGGCTGCAAAAAAAGAGGATCGCCGCCAGGGCGATCGCGAGTATCACCAGCCAGTCCGTTAGTTCCACGACACGCACTCCGCACTCCAGAACAATTGGCGGCTATTCTGGCCAGCGGCGCGGTGCAGTGATATCGGACCAGTCCGAATTGGCGGTCGGCGCGCGCCGCGCCCCGTGCGAAACAGGGGCGACGCGCGACTGGATCAGCGCTCGCTCACGGCTCGATGCGTGTGCCGAGGAGCGCGAGGAACTGGCGCAGCCATTCGGGATGAGCGGGCCACGCCGGCGCGGTGACGAAGGGGGCGTCCGTCACGGCGCTGTCGATGGCGATGTCGGCGTATTCGCCGCCCGCGAGCCGCACCTCGGGCGCGCAGGCCGGATAGGCCGAAATGCGCTTGCCGCGGATCACCTCGGCCGCGGCGAGCAGCTGGGCCGCATGGCAGATCGCCGCGATGGGCTTGTTCGCCTGGGCGAAGTGACGCACCATCTCGATGACCTTCGGGTCGAGGCGCAGGTATTCGGGCGCGCGCCCCCCTGCGATGGCGAGCGCGTCGTAGCTGGCGGCGTCGATTTCGTCGAAGGTCGCGTTGAGCGCGAACTGGTGCCCCGGCTTTTCGGTGTAAGTCTGGTCGCCCTCGAAGTCGTGGATGGCGGTCTTCACGCGCTCGCCGGCCTTCTTGCCCGGGCACACCGCGTCGACGCGGTGGCCGACGGCCTGCAGCGCCTGGAACGGCACCATCGTTTCATAGTCTTCGGCAAAATCGCCGGTGAGGAACAGGATCTTCTTGACGGCCATCGTTTGTCTCCAGAGGTGGACGGTGGAACAGATCGTGCGCGTGGGCAGTCTACTCCATCATGTTTGACGATTTCGCAAAGCACGGCGTCGCGGGCGACGCACTGCAAACCATCGACTGGCGTTGCTACGTGCCGGGCCGCGATGCGAGCGCGCTGGCCGTCTTGTTTCGCGCGTCCGTGACCACGCTCGCGGCCTCGCGCTACGACGCGGCGCAGTGCAGCGCGTGGGCCGCGGCCGCCGACGATCTCGCGGACTTCGACGCGCGCCTTTCACGCGGCGTCACGCTCGTGGCGCACTGTGACGGCGCGGCAGCGGCGTTCGGGCAGCTCTTTCCGCTCGATCACGTCGAGTGGCTTTACGTCGCGCCGGCATGGTCGCGCCGCGGCCTCGCGACGGCGTTGCTGGCGCGGCTCGAAGCGCTCGCGCGCGAGGCGCGCTCGACGGTATTGAGCGCCGATGCGAGCGCCGTGTCGCGGCCGGTCTTCGAGCGCGCGGGCTTTTCGCTCATTTCGTCGGAATCGGTGTTGCGCGACGGCGTATCATTGCCGCGTTTTCATCTATGCAAGCCGCTTCATGCGGCGAATTTTTCAGGATGACCATGTATTCGAAGGTTTCGACGCAAAGGCTGGCGCTTGCCTCCCTGCTCGTGTGTGCGGCGTTCGCCGCCGGCTGTAACAAGCACGACGCGCCCGATCTGGGCAAGCAGTCCGCCGACGCCGTAAAGCAGGCTACGCAGGACGCCGCCAACCAGGCCGCGCAGCAGGCGGCGCAAACGCTCGGCAAGGCCGCGAGCTTCGTCAATCAGCAGCTCGGTGTGGCGCAGCAGAAGCTCGATTCCGCGGCCTCGCAAGGTCAGCAGGCGAGCGCATCCACGGCTGAGCTGGCTTCGGCGGCGCAGGGCCAGTTGCGCGGCGCGGCAAGCACGGCGCAAGCCTTGCTCGGGCAGGCCGCCGCGACCACCGGCACCGGTTTGACGAATGCGGGGCACTCGTTGCAACGCTGGGCGAGCAACGCCGCCGCGTCGGCGCCGGCATCGGATGCCTCGAAGTAATGCCGCAGCCGTGCAGGCTGCGGCTGCCGGCTTGACGCTCTGAATTAATGTAATTACGATGGTTACACTTTTTGGCGCCGATGGCTCGATCCATTCGCGCGCCGCTCAGCAGTGGCAGGTTCGCCGTGAATACGAGTAGCCGTTTCGCTTTTGCCGTTCACGTGCTCGCGCTACTGGCGCAGCAGGAGGGCGTGCCGCTGTCGTCGGAGATCATCGCGGGCAGCGTGAACACGAATCCCGCGCTGATTCGCCGGCTCCTGTCGATGCTTGCCAGCGCGGGCCTCACGACGTCGCAACTGGGCGCGGGCGGAGGCGCGCTGCTGGCGCGCGAAGCGCAGGCGATCACGCTGCTCGACGTCTACCATGCGGTAGACGACGCGCAGTTGTTCGCCATGCACCGCGAGGAGCCGAATCCGGCGTGCCTCGTCGGGCGTCATATCCAGCAGACGCTGCGCGGGGTGATCGACGACGCACAGCGCGCCATGGAGGCGTCGCTCGCCACCCGCACGCTCGCGGACGTCGTCGACGACATGGAGCGCAGCGAGCGCAAGCTCGAACGCGCGCGGGCGCGGCGAGCCTGAGCGGAACGCGCGCTGCCAGATTCATCAGCGGGGCATTGCCCCGTTTTTTCACCCCTGAAATGTAACTTCATTAGTTACATAAATACGGAAAACAGGAGTCAGTTCATGAGCAAGACACTGAAAATCGCCCTCTTTGGCGCAACGGGCATGGTCGGCTCGCGCATCGCCGCCGAAGCGGCGCGCCGCGGCCACCAGGTGAGCGCGCTGGTGCGCCAGCCCGAGCGCGTGGCGGCCGCACCGAACGTCCACGCGGCGAAGGCCGATCTGCTCGACGCGGCGAGCGTCGCCGCCGCGGTGCGCGGCCACGATGTGGTGGCGAGCGCCTACGCGCCGCCCAAAGATCAGCTCGGCGACCTGCTGGTCGCGAGCCGCGCGCTCGTGGAAGGCGTGCGCGCCGCGGGGCTCAAGCGTCTCGTGGTGGTGGGCGGCGCCGGCTCGCTGGAGGTGGCGCCCGGCAAGCAGCTCGTCGATACCGAAGGCTTCCCCGACGCCTACAAGGCGATCGCGCTCGCCCATCGCGAGGCGTTCGACTACTACCGCACGGTCACCGACATCGACTGGACCTTCTTCGCGCCGGCCGCGATCATCGCTCCCGGCGAGCGCACGGGCACGTTCCGTACTGGCGCCAATACGCTGATCGCCGATGCGAAGGGCGAGAGCCGCATTTCGGCCGAGGACTACGCGATCGCCTTCGTCGACGAGCTGGAGCAGGGCCGCTTCATTCGTCAGATCACAACGGCGGCCTACTGAGGCGCGAAGCGGCGCCCCCTGCGCGCTGACAAACTGTTACGCACGCGCGAGGCGCGGCGAGGCGGAGTGCGGCTAAACTGGAACGTCCTGTTTTTGCCCCTCCGCCATGAATTCCAGCATCGGACGCGATGGCGCGGGCGCCGGGCCGTCGCGCATGCGCTTCTACCCGGCGGATCGTGCACTACTTTCGCGCGCCGCGCCGGCACGCTGGTGTGTTCGTGCGCTCGTTCGCGCGCTCATGCTCCTCGCATGCCTCGCGGCGTGCCTCGCCATGCCGCTGCGGGCCGCCGCCCAAGCCGTGCCGGCACCTGTGCTGCCCGTGCTCAAGAGCATCATCACCGGGGCGCCGGCGGCTGCCTCGGGGGCTTCGGCGGCCGAGGCAGCCTCGGCGCCGTCACCGGCGAGCCAGGCTGAGTTCACGCGCTCGCTCGACAGCGTCATTACCACGCTCGACAACGAGCGCCAGCGCACCGCGCTCCTGAATCAGCTCAAGAAGCTGCGCAGCGCATCGCAAAACGTGGCGCCCGCGCCCGCTTCGGGCGCGGCGGCGACCTCGGGGCTGCTGGGCGCGATCGCATCCGGGCTCGCTTCGGTCGAGGCGGACGCGCGCCGCGGCCGCAGTCCGTTTCACTACTGGGCGGGGCGCTTCAGGGCAGCCGGCATCGAGCTTTACGACATCGCCTCGGGCGGCGAGGGCGAAAGCCTCGGCCGTATTGTGTTCGATCTGTTCGCCATGCTGGCCGGCTGGGGCGCGTGCGCCGCGGTGCTGCGCTGGATCGAGCGGCGCCTGCTCAGGCGTTTCGATGTCGAGACCGGCCTGCGGCCCGATCCACGCACCACCGATCTGCTGATTTTCGTCGTGCATCGCGCGGCGCCATGGATCGTGGCGTTCGTCGGCGCGCTCGTGGTCGAGCGCTCGCTACCGGACGCGCTCGGGCGCACGCTCGCCCTCGTGATCGCCTACGCGATCGTCGCGGGCGCGGTGTTCTCGTCGATCTGCCTGATCATGTTTTCGCTGTTCGGCTCGGGCCACCGGCGCGCGGCCGTGCGCCTGCTGATCGCGCGCTCGCGCCGGCTGCTCTTTGCGATCGGCGTGCTGGCCGCGCTTGGCGACGCCGCGACCAATTTCGAAGTCGCGCGCCAGTTGGGCGCGAACCTGGCCGCACTGGTGAGCACTGCCGCGAACATGGCGGCGGCCGTGCTGACGGCGGTGTTCGCGATCGGCTTTAGGCGGCCGGTCGCGCATCTCATCCGCAACCGCAGCTATTCGCTGCGCCACGGTCACAAGGCGCTCACCGAAGTCCTCGACGTGCTCGCTTCGCTCTGGCAACTGCCGATGCTGCTGCTCGCCGGCGCTTCGATCGTCGCCACGTTCGGCGGTATCGGCAGCCGCGACGACGTGCTGCAGATCTCCGTGGTCTCCGCGCTCCTGCTCGTGCTCGCGTTCTTCCTCTCGGCGGTCGTGCTGCGCATCACGCGCCCGAACCCCGCGCGCGTGCGGCGGAGCTCGCCGTATCTGCGGCGCCTGTTGCGCTTTGCCGGCACGCTGCTCGTGGTGTTCATCTGGTTCGCGTATTTCGAATCGTGCGCGCGCCTCTGGGACATTTCGCTCGCCGCGATCATCGAGGCGAGCGTGGCCGCGCGCGGCATCGCGCACGCCATCTTCGCGATCGTGTCGACCGTGTTTCTCGCGTGGCTCGTGTGGATTACGGTCGATACCGCGATTCTCGAAGCGCTCAATCCAAGCGGTCCGCGCACCAAGGGCCGCGCGCCCAGCACGCGCGCGCGCACCATGCTGCCGCTCGTTCGCAACGCGGTGCTCGTGACGATCCTCACCATCACCGGCATCGTCACCGCGGCGAATCTCGGCATCAACGTCACGCCGCTGCTCGCCGGCGCGGGCGTGATCGGTCTTGCCATCGGCTTTGGCGCGCAGTCGCTCGTAGCCGATCTCATCACCGGTCTTTTCATCATCATCGAGGAGACAATTTCGGTAGGCGACTGGATCGACATCGACAACGGCCATGCGGGCACGGTCGAGCATCTGTCGATCCGCACCGTGCGGCTGCGCGACGGGCAGGGCGCGATCCACGCGATTCCGTTCTCGCAGATCAAGATCGTGAAGAACCTCTCGCGCGACTTCGCGTTTGCCGTGTTCGAAGTGCGCGTGCCGTTCTCGGTCGATCTCGATACGGTCACGCGTATGATTCGCGAGACCGGCGCGGAACTCGTGGCCGACTTCCGCTATCGCCGCGAGATACTCGGGCCCGTGGAAGTGTGGGGGCTCGACCGGTTCGACCCGAACTGGATGGTCGTGAAAGGGCAGATCAAGACCCGGCCGCTGCAGCAGTGGAGCGTGGCGCGTGCATTCAATGCGCGCCTGAAGCGCCACATGGACGAAGCCGGCATCGAGATGCCGGTGCCGCAGATGCAGGTGCACATGTCCACGCGCAGCGGCGATGTCGAGGAGCCGCACGGCGCGGCGCATGGTCATCCGCATCCGCCTGGCGTGCACGCGGCTGGCGGCGTTGCGCGCGACGCCTCGCACGAGCCGCGGCCCGCACCGCCGCCGACGGCGGGCCCCGAGGGCGCGCCGCCGCAGATTCCCACGGCGGGCAGCCGCGGCTGAACGTCTGCGCCGTGCAGGCCAACTCAAATCACCTTGTCGCGCCGCAGTTGCGCGAGTGCTTCGGCGCTCAGACCCAGCGCGCCGTACACCGCTTCGTTATGCTCGCCGAGCGCCGGCCCGCTGTGCGGCACGCCCGCAGGCCGCCCCTTCACGCGCGGCACCACGCAGGGCGCCGGCACCGAGCCCAGATCCGCATCGGGCAGACGAATGATCGTCTCGCGTGCGATGAAATGCGGGTCCGCGGCGATGTCGTCGATGGTGTAGATCTTCGTGTGCGGCACGCCGGCCTCGGTCAGACGCGTAGTTAGCAAGGCGAAGGGCAGTGCGGCGAAAACCTTTTCGAGACGCGCGTCGAGTTCCGCCGCGTGCGCCACGCGGCTCACGTTGTCGACGAAGCGCGCGTCGTCAGGCACGTCGTGAAGCTCGAGCGCCGCGCACAGCCGCCGGAAGATGGGTTGCGACGACGCCACGAGCGAGACCATCACGCCGTCGGCACTGCGATACATGTTCGAGGGCGCGGTATAGGTCGCGCGGTTGCCGTGGTGGCCGCGCACGAGCCCGAGCTGTTCGCGCTCCACCGCGAGCGGCTCCAGCATGCGAAAGAGCGCCTCGGTGGCCGAAAGATCGATCTCCACACCGCGTGCGGCCGGGTCCGAGCGCATCCGCACCATCTCCGCGGCGATAGCGAACGCGGCGAACAGGCCCGCTACCGTATCGCCCATCGGGAAGTTCATGTGCAGCGGCGCACCGTTCGTTTCGCCGGTGAGTTGCGTGAGGCCGCTCATGGCCTCGAAGATACGCGCGAAGCCGCCGCGCTGCCGGTACGGGCCGGTCTGGCCGAACCCGGTCAGACGCAGCACGACGAGGCGCGGATTGGCCGCGTGCAGCGTCTCGAAGTCGAGCCCCCATTCCTCGAGCTTGCCCGCGCGGAAGTTCTCGACGAGCACGTCCGCCTGCGCCGCGAGCCGCAGCAGCAGCGCGCGCCCCTCGGCCTTGCGTACATCGAGCGTGATGCCGCGCTTGCCGCGGTTCGTCACTTTCCAGTAGAGCGAAATATCGTCCTTGACGGGCTGCAGCTTGCGCAGCGCGTCGCTGCCGTCGGGCAACTCGATCTTCGTGACGTCAGCGCCGAGATCGGCGCACAGCGTGGCGCCGAACGGACCGGCCACGACCGTCGAGAGGTCGAGTATGCGCACGCCGGCAAGTGGCCCTGCTTGCTGGCCTTGTGGCGTGTCTTCTGGCGCGCCGGTGGCGGTGGCGAGAGCGCTGTCCGTGAGCATCGTGTCTCCTCGTGCCGAATGAGAATTGTCTGCCCGCAACAGTAGGCGAGAGACGCGCCTGCGTTCAACTGGCGTACTGCAGAGCGAAACACTATGCTGATTTTCTTGACCCCCGGAAGGCGTTTATCGACCATGAGTTCGTCTAATTCCAGATCGCCCAACCCGCCTCGACGCCCGACTACGCAGATGCAAACGCCCACGTCATCCGTCACCGAAAGCCGCGCCACGCCCTCCGGCGGCGTGCGGCGCCGCACGAGCCGGCCGGATGCCGCTGCCGTGCACGGCGAGGACGGTGTGCATGTGCCGCGCGCTGGCGAACCGCTCTTGCCCGCGCCGCCCGACGCCGAATCGACCGACCGCCAGTTCGCGATCAACCTCGCGCGCGGCCTGCAGGTGCTGCGCGCGTTCACGCCGGCCGAGCCGATGCTCGGCAACCGCGAACTGGCCGACCGCACGGGGCTGCCCAAGGCCACCATCTCACGGCTCACTTACACCCTGACGCTGCTCGGCTATCTGAACCGCAGCGAGAAGTACCAGCGCTACCGGCTCGGTGCCGGTGTGCTGACACTGGGCTATCCGATGCTCGCCGCCATGCAGATCCGGCAGATTGCGCGGCCCTATATGGAAAAGCTCGCACGTGAGACGCGCTGCTCCGTGAACCTCGGCATGCGCGACCGGCTGAACGTGGTCTACGTCGATACCTGCCGCCCGGGGCGCGACAACAACGCGCAACCCGACATCGGCAGCACGCGGCCGCTGCTGGCCACGTCGATCGGGCGCGCGCTGCTGATCGGCGAGGGCGCGAAGGAGCGCGAGGCCGTGCTCAACCGCCTGCGCCTCGACGACCCCGAACGCTACGCCGCCGACTGGCCGCTGTGGGACGCCGACCAGGCCGCCTTCGCCGCGCGTGGCTACACGCTGAGCCGCGGCGACTGGGTCCGCGATATTCACGCCATCGCCGTGCCGGTGCGCCAGCCGCCCGACGACGAACGCATCGCGCTCAACTGCACGATCGTGAGCCGCCGTCTCGCCGACGACTGGATCGAGCGCACGGTCGCGCCGCTGCTGCTCGAAGCGGCGCTGCGCATCGAGCGCGCTTGCGGTGTGACGGATGCGAGCGCGGCAGCGGGGCCGCGCTGATACCGAACGCACGCAACCACCAACAGGAGACTCCATGATTCGCGACGCCGCACGCCTGAACCGCCTGCTCACGCAGCTCTACCGCTTCGTGCTTGACGAGTGCATTCCGCTCGAGGCGGAAATCGACCGCACCGACGTGCTGCCCGAAACGCTTGTCGCACGCATGCGCGAACTGGGTCTCTTTGGCCACAGCATTCCTGAGGCATACGGCGGCGCGGGCCTCACGACCGAAGAGCTCGCGTGCGTCAACATGGTCGTTTCCCAGGCTGCGCCGACCTTCCGTGCGCGCTTTGGCGGCAATACCGGCATCGGCTCCGAGGCGCTGATCGCCGACGGCACCGAGGAGCAGAAGCGCCGCTATCTGCCGCGTCTCGCGAGCGGCGAAATCACGGGCTGTTTCGCGCTGACCGAGCCCGACGCGGGCTCGGACGCCACCGCGCTCACCACCACGGCGCGCCGCGAAGGCGACGACTATGTGCTCAACGACAGCAAGCGCTACATCACGAACGCACCGATCGCCGACCTGTTCACCGTGTTCGCGCGCACGAATCCGGACGATCCAGGTGCGGGCGGAATCTCAGCATTCCTGATCGAACGCGGCACGCCGGGGCTGACGACCTCGGCCGGCTATCGCATGATGGGGCAGCGCGGGTCGCCGGTGGGCGAAGTGCATTTGCAGGATTGCCGCGTGAGCGCGTCGGCAGTGCTCGGCGGCGAGCCCGGGCGCGGCTTCAGGAGCGCGATGAAGGCGCTCAACAAGCAGCGCATCAACCTGGCGGGGCTGTGCGTGGGGCCGGCGATCCGCCTGCTCGACGAGATGCTGGCCCATGCGAAGGCGCGCGAACAGTTCGGCAAGCCGATCGCCGAATTCCAGCTCGTGCAGCAGCTCATCGCGCAAAGCAACACCGATATTCACGCGGCGCGCGCTCTCGTGCTGCAGACAGCCAGCGCGCGGGACCGCGGCGAGGACGTGACGATGGCGGCTTCCATGTGCAAGCTGTTCGCCTCGGAAATGTGCGGACGCGTGGCGGATCGCGCCGTGCAGGTCTATGGCGGCAGCGGGTACGTTGCCGACAACGCCGTCGAGCGTCTCTATCGCGACGTGCGGTTGTTCCGGCTCTACGAGGGCACGTCGCAGATTCACGAGCTCAACATCGCGAAGCTGACGCTGCGTGCGCCATTGCACGACGCGCGCCATCACCAGCTGCATCAGAGCGCCGAGTAGGCACGCAGCGCAACGCCAGCCCATTGGAGACGCCTCATGATCCGACTCGGTCCCACCGCCATCTGCCGCGAACTCGGCGCGCACTACCCGGTGTTCGGCTTTTCGCATTCGTCCGATGTGATCGTCGCGCTCGCCGAAGCCGGCGGGTTTGGCGTGCTAGGCCTCGCGCGCGAGATGCCCGAAGACATAGCGCCGATCATCGCTCAGCTCGAGAAAAGACTCGCGGGCAAGCCGTATGGCATCGACCTGATGCTGCCCGCCGGCGTGCCCGAGCATGCCGATATCGGCGGCGTGCGCGCCGGGTTGCCGGCCGCGCACGTCGAATTCGTTGCGGTATTGCGCGAGCGCTTCGGACTCGCCGCCCCCACGCGGCCGAGCTTCTTCACGACGCAGGTGCGCAGCGAGGCGCTCTTCGATGCGCAGATCGATGCCGTGCTCGCGTCGAAGGCGCGTGCCGTGGCGACGGCGAGCGGCATCCGGTCTGAGCTGATCGCGCGTGCGAAAGCCGCGGGCAAGTACACGATCTCGCTCGTCGGCTCGCCGCGCCACGCGCAAAAGGCGCTCGCGCTCGGTGTCGATGCGCTCGTCGCCCAGGGCGCGGATGCGGGCGGCCACACCGGCCCGATCGGCACCTTCTCGCTCGTGCCGCAAATTGTGGCCGTGGCGGGGGGGCGGCCCGTGCTCGCGGCGGGCGGCATCGGC
>NZ_JAMBPS010000053.1:0-54339 GCF_024206515.1 Paraburkholderia sp. CNPSo 3281
CTCTTCAGTTCAATACCTGTTACTGTTTTCGGTCTCTCTCGAGACCGGTCGCTCACTCAAAGCTGACAGGAATTTGAATTGCTTCAAAAACCTGACTTACTTTAGTGTGAGACTCTTGATACTTTTGCTGCTCCCGATATCGCTCCGAAGAACCACATCAGGCCGCCACCGCATCAAGCGCCCACACTTATCGGCTGTAAATTTTTAAAGATCGATCGCGAAAGTGCCGCGCAGTTTCGTTCAGACAACTGCTTGACTACCGGCTTCTTTCTGCGTTGCTGCGTCAGCAGCAGAGAAACGAGATTATGAAGACTGTCTGGCGATCTGTCAACAGGTTTTTTAACTTCGTTCAACCTGCCGCTCAACTTCGAATCACCCGCAGACCCAGTCGCCACAAGGCTTTCGCCTGGGCTTCCCGTCTCCCCGCGCCTTCATCGAAAGCGCGAAAGACCGGAATTCTAGTCACGCAGGTGACATCTTGCAAGCGGTTTTTTGATGGGCTAGCAAAATCGGGCTAAACACGGCTCGCCTGCTCCATATTGCAGTCACCATAGTGCTTCCGGCCGATGCATTCTGGCTGCGCAGCAACGACGATCCCGCATCGCGCCCCGGCCCATCTGGCGCGCTCCTGCTGCCCAATTCGATGGCGCGCACGGAACCGACTAGAATATGGGGTTCTCTGCACCCCAACTCACAGATTTATGCGCTCGCGAATCGCCAAACGCCTTCCTCCTGACGCCGACAAGCTCGTCGGCCTCTCGCTCGCCCTGTTCGCCTCGGGCAGCCGCACCGAAGACCGCTTCTGGGAGGCAAAGCTCGACACGCTGCTAGCGAAGGTCGTGCGCAACGGCAATCAGACTACGCTCGACGCCGCGCTCGATCATCTGCAGCAGAATCATCCGGACGCCTACGGCGCGCTCGCCGACATGGCGGAGACGCACAGCGAGTCGTTCAACATCGAACACGACGGCGCGCAATACGAGGCGCTGCTCGTCGCCGCGCCAGTGCTGGCCTGGACGCGCTATGTCATCCCTTCGGGCCCGCTGAAGGCCGAGGGAGCAGACGCCCTGCGCACCCATCTTCAGGCCCACGTGCTCGCGAACGGCACGCGCGTGGCGATGGCCCCCTATCTCTACAGCATCGACCAGTTGCCGCGCCACCATGTCGAAACCTGGCGACTCGCACAACAGCTTACGCAAGCGGCACTGAGCGGCGCGCCGGCGAAAATCAGCTCAGGCGAACTGCCGGAAACGTCGCCGATCCTCGCCGATCCGCGTTTCCTGCTCGCCGTCGTCGCCGCACCTGTTGGCGCCCCGCTCTTCCGCTGGCAGGAAGAGGAGCACGGCTCACGCATCGAGCGCGGTCAATGCCTGGAACAATGGGCCACCCAAGGCGGCGCCAACCTTGCCGTCGTCATGCCGGGCTGCGAGTTTGAGTGCCTGCTGCCGGACGCCTACTACTCCGCCTGCCGCGACGCGGACGAGCGCGTGCGCCCGCACACGATCCGCACCGCCGTGCGCTATCTGCTCGACACGATCGGCGCAGGCGCTCAGGACTTGCGCGCCGTCGTCGCCGGCTTCGGTGAGCGCCGTATCGACGAATACCGCATCGCTTTCACGAAGCGCGGCAGCAACGATGTGCTGTATGGCGTGGTCTGGCCGCTCTATGGCCGCGAGAACGGCGACGCCGAGATCGACGAAGAACCGACCGAAGAGAATGTCAGTAGCGGTCCGCTAGAAGAGATCGTTGCGCTGCTGAAGGAATCGGGCATCACCGACATCCGTCGTCACGCTGGCCGCTTCGAACCGGAATATTGCGATGACTGCGGCGTGCCGCTCTATGCGGATCCGCTCGGCGAGATCGTCCACGCCGAGATGCCAGAAGATGCTGAGCCCGTACAGCCACACTTCCACTAGGACAACGCCCAAATTCCTACCCGGTCCCGCCTGAGTGCGGGACTTTTTTTTGCCCTATGTCTTATGCCTTTTGGACAGGCCGCCAGCGCGCAACCTTTTTGTCATCATGGTGCTGTTGGTCTGGTTCACCGCCGCTTAGAAGCGGTGCGCGTTTCACAACATTGCGAGAGGCCGTCAACGAGAGGAGGGCATATCCATGCGGTTCGTTGTACTCAATCCGGACGCCGAAAGGCGCGAAGGGCTCAAGGCGCTGTTAAGACAAATCGACCGTCGCGCACGCTTCAATGATGCGCCGGACTGGCGCAGCGCTGAGCGCGCCTTGCAACGGTTTACCCCCAACCTCATCGTGATCGACTGGCACGACGGCATCCGCGCCGGCGAACTGCGCCACTTTGTCATGCGGCACCGCAGCTTGCCCGTCGCCATACTGGTTGACAGCACCGAGACGCCAACGACCGTGCGCGCGCTCATCAACGAAGGCGCCCGCGGCGTCATCCGGCGCACAACGGACTTCATCCTGATCGTGAAATTTCTGGAGCTCATCATGCTTGGCGGCGATCATCTGCCGGCCGACGTGCTCGGTCCATGCACGCCATGGCCCCTGCCACCCCGGCGCAATGCCAAGGCCGCCGCACAGGCCCGCAAGGTGCGTCCGAAAGTCGACCTGTCACCACGACAGGAGCAAATCCTGCGCTGCGTCCATATGGGCAATACCAACAAGATGATCGCGAGAGCGCTCGGCATCAGCGAGGGCACGGTGAAAGTCCATCTAACAAGCATCTTTCAGCAGCTCGGCGCGCCCAATCGCGCGGCGGCCGTCGCGATCTACAACGGATTGCTCGCGAACCAGCTGCAGGTGCTGCGCGCGCGATGCGAGCGGGCGGCGAAGCCCAGGCACGGCGAGCACGGTCCGGTGCCATTGCGCACACGCGACGGTCGGGCGCATCGCTATCCGTTGCTGTCAGGCGACAGTGGGGAGGCGCTGCCCATCGCCGCGGAGCCGGTGACCCCTTATGGCGACCCCGTCGCGGCGCAGCAGATGCGCCCCGTCGAGGTCGGCGAGGCCAGTGAGAGCGCGGACGAGGAAGCCCTGCTGCTCGCCCGCGCACACGGCTTGCCTTCCAACGAGTAATATGAAGCACATGGGGTTCCTATTTACACCGCTTCCGCTCTGGGTTGCTATCGGTGCCTGGGTTGTCACCGTGGGGCTGCTCGCGCTCGCGCTATGGAAGAACCCCTTCAAGCGTCTTCAGGACGCAACGCTCCAGCACGTGTGGCTTGCGATCGTCGTCGCGATCTCCGTGCTGTGGGCAAGCAATGCGTGGCTCGAAGACGGCACCGTGCTGCACCTGCTCGGCGCCACGCTCGTGGTCACGCTATTCGACTGGGGACTCGCGCTCGTCGCCATGGGCGTCGTCGTCGGGCTCGCCGCGCTTGTCTTCGATGCCCCCTGGGAAGGCATCGCCCTCACCTTCCTGATATTCGGCGCCTTCCCTGTCGCAATTTCCGCGCTGCTGCAGCGCGCCTGCACCGCGTGGCTGCCGCGCAACCTCTTCATGTTCATCGTCGGCCAGGGTTTCGTGTCGCCGGCCATCGCCGTTTCGGCTGCGGCCTATCTCGCGCTCGGCACCCATGTCGCGCTCAACGGCGGATCGGCGATCACCGTGCCCGCAGGCTATGCATTCAGCGTATTTCTGCTCGCTTCGGGCGAAGCCTGGTTCACAGGCATGGCAACGGCGCTGATCGCCGTCTACCGGCCGACCTGGGTCACTACCTACGACGTGCGGCGCTATCGCCTGGGCGGCCCGCGAACCTGAGCGCTGCCTCAAGCCACGCCCCACCGCCAGCAACGTGACGACGGGCGCGACGACACGTCGCGATCGGCCTTCGGCCCACACACAGCAGCGCTTGCGCCGATTCCATCGCTCAGGCAGAAGAAAATAATTGTTTCCGGATTGAACTCGACCCGGCTGTGCAGCATCTTACGGTGCCTGACGTCTCACCCCTCATCCCTAGCAAGCAGATGGACTGCAACCATGCATCCCGCCGGCTGTTGTTCGTAGCCGGTCAACTGGCGGCGTGCGCCGCGAGCCTCATGCTCATCGCCGCGCCAGCCGCGCAGGCCGATCAACTCGATCAACACAACGATCTCGTCAATCAGTTCGTCACCCAGATGCACGCGGACCCGCTAGTCGCGGACTGCGCGGCGCATGGCGATTTCGTAGCCAGCACGTCGACGGCGCTCGATCACGTCGAGTTTCCACCCAGTTCGTTCGACAGCGCACACGCGAGCGTGACGCCGTGGAACGACTCGTTCGACGAAGGCAAGCAGCGCGTGAAGGTCGATACGATCGTGACAGTCGACGGCATCGGCATTCCCAAAGAACGCGGCAATTCGCCCTATGACCTGAAGTTTCGCTGCGGCTATGTCGGGCAGCAGATGCTCGCGTTCAGCTGGAACGATCCGATCCCGCCGGCGCACGCACGCAGCGAGCGCGGCACGGCCTCGAGCGGCGCACATGGAAAGGGCAAGCATTCGACCAAGAAGGCCACTGGCAAGGGCTCGAAGAAAGCACCCGCGAGCAAGTCGGACCACAAGTCGTCGACGAGCAGCACGAAGTCGTCCAGCAAATCGACGACGACGAAATCCACAGCGAAGAAAACGACTTCAAAGAAGAAGACGACGGCGCACTGAACCCGTCGATGTTCGCGAAGCGAAAAAAAGGGGGATGCGGCCTGGCCGCTTCCCCCTTTTCTTCATGTCTGCGTGGCGAAGGCGCGTGTTACGCAAACGCCTCCACGTGATGCAGGATAGCCTGGAGCATCGCAGCGCCAAGCGCTGCGCTACGCTCGCCGTTCCAGCCTACGCGTTCGTCGGGCAGATTGGCGTTGTCCTTGAACGGCATCTCGAGCGTCAGCGACAGGCAGCCATAGCGATGGCCGATGTACTTCGACGCGAGCTTGAGCGCATCTTCGCGGTAGCGGCTCGCCTCGTAGCCGTGCTGATCCTGGAAGTCGGGGCTCGCCACCTTGAACGCCTCGATGAACGCCTTCTGCTCCGTGCGTTGCTGATCGGTAAAGCCCGGCAGCATTTCCGAGCCCGCCACGAACACATACGGGAGCGTCTCGTCACCGTGGATGTCGAAGAAGAGATCGACGCCCGTGGCCTCGATCGCATCGCGCACGACCAGCACTTCGGGGCTGCGCTGCGCGTCCGGCGCCATCCACTCGCGGTTCAGGTTCGCGCCCACGGCGTTGGTGCGCAAATTCCCGTGCACGCTGCCGTCCGGATTCATGTTCGGCACGATATGGAACACAGCGCGGTCGTACAGCTTGCGCGCGACCGGATCGCCCGCCCAGTCGCCCCAACCGGCGAGCCGCTTGACCAACCCTTCGACGAACCACTCGGCCATGCTCTCGCCCGGATGCTGGCGCGCGATGATCCAGATCGTCTTCTTGGGCTTGCCATCAGGCGCGGTGTCGCCCGGCATGCCGAGCGAGAGCAGCGACATGGGCCGGCCTTCCACGCTTTGGCCGAGTTCCGTGAGCGCAGCGTGCGGCAGTTGCTGAAGCGCGCCAAGGAACTCCGAGTGACGCTCTTCGCTATACGGCTCGAAGTACGCGTAGTAGATGCTGTCGAAGTCGGGCGTGTGGTCGATGACGAGTTCCTTCCCGTCATACGAGGTCGGCACGCGGAACCAGTTCACGCGGTCGTAGCTCGCCGCGGCCTGGTAGTCGCGCCAGCCCTCGGGAAATGCGCAGGCCGACGCGTTCTCGAACGTCATCACGCAACGCTCGCCGCGCGCGCCCGAGAGGCGGAAGTAGAACCATTGCGCGAACTCGGACTGGTTGTCCGCTCGCACGCGCAAACGGATGTCGTCGGCGCGCTCGCACGACAGAACCTCGATCGCGCCCGCATCGAACTGGTTGGAGATGGCAATCGTCATGGTGTTTTCCTTCCCGCTTGCTTGTTCACTTACTCGGCGATGCGCCGACGAAATACATAGGTCGAATCGTTCGATGCATCCGCATCGAACGCGTAGCCTTCCACGTCGAACGCCTTGAGCCCTTCGGGCTCGGTAACGCGGTTCTCGACGGCATAACGCGCCATCAACCCGCGCGCGCGCTTCGCGTGGAAGCTGATGATCTTGTAGCGGCCGCCCTTCCAGTCTTCGAATACCGGCGTGATGACAGGCGCGGCGAGCTTCTTCGGCTTCACGGCCTTGAAGTACTCGTTCGACGCGCAGTTCACCACCACGCGCGCGCCCTTCGCCGCTTTCGCGTGGTTGTGCTCGATCTGCGCATTGATCGCGTGCGTGATGCGCTCGCCCCAAAACGCGTAGAGATCCTTGCCGCGCGCATTTTCGAAACGCGTGCCCATTTCCAGGCGATAAGGCTGCAGCAGGTCGAGCGGACGCAGCAGGCCGTAGAGCCCGGAGAGCACACGCACGTGCTGTTGCGCATAGTCGAGATCCGCCGACGAGAGCGACTTCGCGTCGAAGCCTTCGTAGACGTCGCCGTTAAATGCGAGCACGGCCTGCTTGGCGTTGATCTGGCTGAACTGCTTCGACCAGTCGGCATAGCGCTGGAAATTCAGGCGCGCGAGCGGGTCGGAAATACTCATGAGCGAACCGATCTGCTGCGGCGAGAGACGGCGCAGGCCCGCGATCAGTTCCGCTGCGTCGTCGACGAAATCGGGGATGGTGTGCGCTTCGATGTGCGCCGGCGTGTCATAGTCGAGCGATTTGGCCGGCGACAGAACGATTATCATAGAGGCTTGCAGGCACGATGTGCCGATGTTCAAAGGCGAAAGCCCGATTGTAGCGAATTCACGAATGACCGGCCTCACGCCCCCAACCGCAGCATCCCCCTCGCCCGCCGCCGCTCGCGCGCTTCCCGTGGTACTCGACTCGAACGTCTGGCTCGATATCCTCGTGTTCGACGACCCGCACACGCGCCCCATTCGCGCGGCGCTCGAGCGCGGCGCGATCCAGGCGCTGATCGACGCGCGCTGCCAGGCCGAGTTGGCCCACGTGCTCGACTATCCGCAGTTCGCTGGCCGCGGCGTCGCGAAAGCGGACGCGCTCGCGGCGCTGGGCGGCCTCGTCGAACGGGTCGAACTGCCCGAGCTTCCCGCCGACGCGCGGCCCCTGCCCCAATGCCGCGACCGCGACGACCAGAAGTTTCTGGAACTGGCGCGCGCAAGCGGCGCACAGTGGCTCGTCTCGAAGGACCGCGCGGTGCTCAAGCTCGCCAGGCGCGTGGCGCGCGACTTTGGCTTTCGCATTGCGACGCCTGACGCCTTCGTCGCCGAATGCGTGCAAAACGCTGCACAAGCCGCCCAGGCCTGATGCCCCTGCGTCACGGCGCGTGCGCCCGGCCTGACCACCGCAGCCGCGCCGATTTGCCTACAATCGGACTTTGACCCAACCTTTCCCGTCCCAACGTCCGACTCCCGCCCGCGACATGAACGCACCGCATCCCACGCAGAATTCGCAGGACACCCTGCTCACGCCCTCTTTTCCGTCGCGTCTGCCGAACGTCGGCACGACGATCTTCACCGTGATGAGCGCGCTCGCCGCCGAAAAGGGCGCGGTCAACCTGGGTCAGGGCTTTCCCGACTTCGATTGCGACGCGCGCATCGTAGACGCCGTCGCGCAAGCCATGCGCGAGGGCCACAACCAGTACCCGCCGATGACAGGCATCGCCGCGCTGCGCGAGGCGATCGCGGACAAGATCGAGCACGTGTACGGCCGCCGCTACGACGCCAATAGCGAGATCACGGTGACGGCCGGCGCCACGCAAGCCCTCCTCACGACGATTCTCGCAACCGTGCACGCGGGCGACGAAGTGATCGTGGTCGAGCCGACTTACGACAGCTATTTGCCGTCGATCGAACTGGCAGGCGGCAAGCCCGTGTTCGTGACGCTCGAAGCGCCCGATTACGCGATTCCGTTCGACCGCCTCGCCGCGGCCATCACGCCGAAGACGCGCCTCATCCTCATCAACACGCCGCACAACCCCACGGGCACGGTGTGGCGCGCGGAGGACATGCAGAAGCTCGAGGAGATCGTGCAGGGCACCAACGTGTTGATCCTCTCCGACGAGGTCTACGAGCACATGGTCTACGACGGCCAGCCGCACGAGAGCGTGGCGCGCTATCCGGAACTGGCCGCGCGCAGCTTCATCGTGTCGAGCTTCGGCAAGACCTATCACGTGACGGGCTGGAAGGTGGGCTACGTCGCCGCGCCCGCGCCGCTCACGGCCGAGTTCCGCAAGGTGCACCAGTTCAACGTGTTCACCGTGAACACGCCGATGCAGTTCGGCCTCGCGCAATATCTGCGCGATCCGAAGCCGTATCTCGAACTGCCCGCGTTCTACCAGAAGAAGCGCGACTTCTTCCGCGCCGGCCTCGCCAACACGCGCTTCAAGCTGCTGCCGTGCGAAGGCACCTACTTCCAGTGCGTGGACTATTCGGCGATCAGCGATCTGCCCGAAGCGGAATTCTCGAAATGGCTCACCGCGGAGATCGGTGTGGCCGCCATTCCGGTGTCGGCGTTCTATCACGAGGCGCACGAATCGGGCGTCGTGCGCTTTTGCTTTGCCAAGCAGGAAAGCACGCTCGCGACCGCTCTCGAGCGGCTCGCGCGGCTCTGACGTCGTGCGCGCGCGATGAATCCGCGATCGGCAGTGCGTTCCCGATCATCGCGCACAACCACGTGTAAAACCCCGCAATGCTTACGAGTTCGCCTCGATATACGCCTTGCGGTCGGCGTTGACGCGCTGCGCCGTCGGGCGTTCACCGATCAGCTTGATATACGACTTCCAGTCGATGCCCACGTCGGCGAGGAAATCGCTGCCGTACACCGCCTGCGTCGCGCGGCCCACGAGCGGCAGGCTCACGAACGCCGCCGCATCGGCCACGCCGAACTGCTCGCCCGCCACGTAAGGCGCGAACTTCGCAATCCGCCTGAAGGCCGCCACGTAGCGGCGCAGGCGCTTTTCCATGGTCGCCTTGACCTCGTCGGTCGCCTTGCCGCCGAAGAACGCTTCGCCGTAAAGCTCGCGCGCGTTCAACTCCAGATGCGTCTCGATGAAGACGATGAGTTCGCGCTCCTTCGCCGCCTGCCACGGATCCGCCTCGAAAATGTGCTTCTCTGGAAAGCGCGCCGCCAGATACTCGACGATCACTTCCGACTCGCACAAGAAGCCCTGTTCCGTTTCGATAAATGGCACCTTGCCGCCCGGCGACTGCGCGAGCACCGCCTCTTCGAGCGGCAGCTTGTTCGGCACCTCCTCGAACTCGATGCCGTGCTCGAGCAGCAGAAGCTTGACCTTGTTGTAGTAATTCGAAAGCGCGAAACCGTGCAGCTTGATCATCCTCGTTGCCTCCTTGAGAGGGGGCAGTTCCCTTATCGAAACTGCCGAACCGTTTTCATACAATTGAACGACCGTGCTATTCTAGGCCAATCATGGAGCCAGGCTTCCAATGACTTCACATCATTTCAACATTGAGACAATCGGCATAGTCGGCACCGGCGCGATGGGCCGCGGCATCGCCCAGATCGCCGCGCAGGCGGGCCTCGCGGTGCGCCTCTACGACACGAACCCGCAGGCGGTCGCCGCCGCGCGCGACTATCTCGCCGACACCTTCGCGAAACTCGCCGCAAAAGGCAAGCTCGACGAGACCGCCGCCAACGCCGCGCTCGAACGCGTGAGCGGCGCGCACACGCTCGATGAACTCGCGGTCTGTGATCTCGTGATCGAGGCGATCGTCGAGAATCTCGAGGCCAAGCGTACCCTCTTCCGCGAGCTCGAAACCGTGGTGAGCGAGCGTTGCCTGCTCGTTTCGAACACCTCTTCGCTCGCCATTACCGCCATCGCCGCCGCATGCAGCGATCCCTCGCGCGTGGCGGGCTATCATTTCTTCAACCCCGTGCCGCTGATGAAGGTGGTCGAGGTGATCGACGGCCTGCGCAGCGATCCCGCCGCCGGCGACGCGCTGATGACGCTCGCGCGCCGCATGGGCCACACGCCCGTGCGCGCGAAAGACATGCCCGGCTTCATCGTCAATCACGCGGGCCGCGGCATGAATACCGAAGGCCTGCGCGTGGCGGGCGAAGGCGTAGCGAGCTTCGTCGAGATCGATCGCATCATGCGCGAACAGGCGGGCTTTCGCCTCGGACCGTTCGAGCTGCTCGACCTCACCGCGCTCGATGTCTCGCATCCGGTGATGGAGTCGATCTATCACCAGTTCTATGAAGAGCCGCGCTTCACGCCCTCGCCCATTACGGGCGTGCGGCTCGCGGGCGGGCTCGTTGGCCGCAAGGCGGGCGAAGGGTTCTATCGCTATGTCGATGGCAAGCAGCAGGTGCCCGACGAGCCCGCAGCGCCCACGGCGCTGCCCGCGCGCGTCTGGGTGAGCCGCCGGAACGCCGCCGCGCGTGACGCCGTGCTCGCGCTCGCGGCGAAAGCGGGTGTGTCCGTCGACGAAGGCGATACGCCGACAGCCGACGCGCTGATCGTCGTCGCGCCGCTCGGCCTCGACGCCACGACCGCCGCGCTCGACGAGCAGCTCGACGCGAGCCGCGTCGTCGCCATCGACACGCTGTTCCCGCTCGATACGGCGAAGCGCCGCACGCTCATGACGACGCCCGCCACCACGCGCGAAGCACGCGACGCGGGCCACGCGCTCTTCGCCGCCGACGGTATGCCGGTCACCGTGATCCGCGATTCGACGGGCTTCGTCGCGCAGCGTATCGTCGCGACGATCGTCAACATCGGTTGCGACATCGCGCAAAAGCAGATTGCCACGCCCCGCGACATCGACCTCGCGGTCACGCTGGGCCTGGGCTACCCGCGCGGCCCGCTCGCGCTCGGCGACGCGCTGGGCGCGCGCACGATCCTCACGATCCTGCGCAATATCCACACCGTGCTCGGCGATCCGCGCTATCGCCCGTCGCCGTGGCTCGCGCGCCGCGCACAGCTCGGCCTTTCGCTGACGCAAGCAGACGCAGCAGACATCAACGCATCGAACGAGGCACCGCAATGAGCGCCGAACTCCGCAGCACCCGCCCGCAAGGCCACGAATCGACACTCGTCCTCACGCTGTCGAACCCCGGCGCACGCAACGCGCTGCATCCCGACATGTACGCCGCCGCCGTCGAAGCCTTCGACGCCGCCGAGCGCGACCCGTCGCTGCGCGCGATCGTCGTCACGGGCGCCGACAACTTCTTCTGCGCGGGCGGCAACCTCAACCGCCTGCTCGAAAACCGCGCGAAGGACCCTTCGGTGCAGGCCGCCAGCATCGACATGCTCGCTGCGTGGGTCACCGCGATGCGCCAGTCGAGCAAGCCGATCATCGCCGCCGTGGAAGGCGCGGCCGCCGGCGCGGGCTTCTCGCTCGCGCTCGCCGCCGACCTGCTCGTCGCCGCCGACGATGCGAAGTTCGTCATGGCCTATTCGCGCGTGGGTCTGACGCCCGACGGCGGCGGCTCGTGGTTCCTTGCGCGCTCGCTGCCGCGCTCGATCGCGTTCGAGCTGATGGTGGAAGGCAAGCCGATCGGCGCGGCGCGTCTCGCGGAACTGGGCGTCGTGAACCGGCTCGCGAAGCCGCACACGGCGCTCGATACGGCGCTTGCGTGGGCCGACGAACTCGCGAAGATCTCGCCGAATTCGGTGGCGCGCATCAAGGGTTTGACGAACGTCGCGGACACGCAACCGCTCGAATCGCAGCTCGCTGCGGAGCGCGAAAGTTTCGTCGCGTCGCTGCATCACCGCGACGGCCTCGAAGGCATTACCGCGTTCCTCGAAAAGCGCGCCCCTGTCTACAAGTAAATCCGCTTCAATCCGCACGAGCGGCATACCCATGACCGAATATCAGTTGCCCGCGCGCCGGCGCCTCTACGTGATGCGTCACGGCGACGTCACCTACTTCGACGAGACGGGTCGCGCAATCGACCCGGACACCGTACCGCTCAACGAGAACGGCCGCGCCCAGGCCACCGCCGCCGGCGAAGCGTTCGCCTTGCAGGGGGTGCGTTTCGATCGCGTGATCGTGAGCGGACTGCGCCGCACGGTCGAGACTGCGCAGCGCGTGCTCGCGGCAACCGGTCAGTCGATTGAACTCGAAGTGCAGGGCGCGTGGGAAGAGATTCGCGGCGGCCGTCTCGCCGCCATTCCCCCCGCTGAAGTCGAAGCCGCCTTTCTGCGCGTGTTCGACGGCATCGTGCCGGAAGACACGCGCTTTCTCGGCGGTGAGACCATCGGCGAGCTGCTCGACCGCGTGCTGCCGCCGCTCGATGCACTGCGCGCCGACCGTTCGTGGGACTCGGCACTGCTCGTGCTGCACGGCGGCGTGAACCGCGCGATTCTTTCGCATGCGATCACGGCGGGCGGACGCGCATTCTTCGGCCATCTCGCGCAGGCCACGGGCTGCATCAACGCACTCGATGTCGGCGCAGCGCCGCGAGACTGGGTCGTGCGCATGCTCAACCACGCGCCGCCCTCGCCGCTGCACCGCGACACCCGCAACACGACGATGGAGATGCTGTACGCGCAGTACCTGCGCTATAAACCGCGCGGCTGACGCGCGGCGACCCACAGGAGAATCAGGAGAAGGGAGACGAATATGGCGCAAGCCACCCCGGATGGAGACACGCAAAACAACGCGCAACCGCGCCCCGACTACTCGGCGTTCGAAGGTACGCGCCCGGTTGCCGAGCGCCAGCGCTTCGACACCGAGGCGCTGGGCACCTGGCTCGCCGCTCACGTGGAAGGCTTCAAAGGCCCCCTCACGATCGAGCAGTTCGCCGGCGGCCAGTCGAACCCGACGTTCAAGCTCGTCACGCCCGGGCGCACCTACGTGATGCGCGCGAAGCCGGGGCCCAAGGCGAAGCTGCTGCCGTCCGCGCACGCGATCGAACGCGAATACCGCGTGATGGACGCGCTCGCCGCAACCGGCGTACCGGTCGCAAACATGCTCGCGCTCTGCGACGACGAAGCGGTAATCGGCCGCGCATTCTACGTGATGGAGTTCGTCGAGGGGCGCGTACTCTGGGACCAGTCGCTGCCCGGCATGACGCGCGAGCAACGCGGCGCGATCTACGACGAGATGAACCGTGTGATCGCCGCGCTCCACAACGTGAAACCCGACGCCGTGGGCCTCGCCGACTACGGCAAGCCAGGCAATTATTTCGCACGCCAGATCGATCGCTGGAGCCGCCAGTATCAGGCTTCGGAAACGGAGCGCATCGACGCCATGCATCACCTGATCGAATGGCTACCGCAGCACATGCCCGACGATGCGGGCTCGCGCATATCGGTCGTGCATGGCGACTACCGCCTCGACAACCTGATCTTTCACCCGCACGAGCCATGCGTGCTGGCCGTGCTCGACTGGGAGCTCTCCACACTCGGCGACCCGCTCGCCGACTTCTCCTATCACTGCATGGCCTGGCACGTCGATCCCGCGCAGTTCCGCGGCATTGCCGGGCTGGACTGGCAGGCGCTCGGCATTCCCGACGAGGCGCAGTACGTCGCGCGCTATTGCGAGCGCACCGGCCTCGAGATTCGCGGCGACTGGAACTTCTATCTTGCGTACAACATGTTCCGGATCGCGGCGATCCTGCAGGGCATCATGAAACGCGTGGTGGACGGCACAGCCGCGAGCGCGCAGGCAATCGACGCAGGGCGCCGCGCGAGGCCGATGGCGGAGCTCGCCTGGCGCTACGCGCAGAAGGTTCGCTGAAACGCGTTCGAGAAACGACTTACTTTTCATTGTCACTGTCACTGCATCGCATTGCGAGGTTACCGATGAATTTCGATTACTCCCCGAAAGTGCAGGCGCTGCGCGAGAAACTGCTCGCGTTCTTCGACGAACACATCTATCCAAACGAAGCCGTTTTCCACGAGGAAGTCGAGCGCAATCGCGCGAATGGCAACGCGTGGGTGCCCACGGAGATCGTCGAGCAGTTGAAGGAAAAGGCGCGCGCGGCCGGGCTGTGGAACCTGTTCCTGCCTGCCTCCGAACGCGGCGCGGGCCTCACGAACCTCGAATATGCGCCACTGTGCGAAATCATGGGCCGCGTGCACTGGGCACCTGAAGTGTTCAACTGCAGCGCGCCCGACACCGGCAACATGGAAACCATCGAGCGCTACGGCAGCGAGGCGCACAAGCAGCAATGGCTCGCGCCGCTGCTGGCAGGCCAGATCCGCTCCGCCTTCCTGATGACCGAGCCCGACGTGGCCTCGTCGGACGCGACGAACATCCAGACGCGCATCGAGCGCGACGGCGATGACTACGTGATCAACGGCACGAAGTGGTGGTCGTCGGGTGCGGGGGACCCGCGCTGCGCGATCTACATCCTGATGGGCAAGACCGATCCCGATGCGCCGCGCCATGCTCAACAGTCGATGATCCTTGTGCCCTCGGACTCGGCCGGCATCACCGTGCGCCGCCCGCTCACCGTGTTCGGCTACGACGACGCGCCGCACGGCCATATGGAGATCACGCTCGAAAACGTGCGCGTGCCCGCTGCGAACATTTTGCTCGGCGAAGGCCGCGGGTTCGAGATCGCGCAAGGGCGACTGGGACCGGGCCGCATTCACCACTGCATGCGTCTCATCGGCCTCGCGGAACGCGCACTCGAATTCATGGCGAAGCGCGCCCTTTCACGTGTGGCATTCGGCAAGGCAGTCGCCCAGCAGACCGTCACGCAGGAGCGCATTGCCGAAGCGCGCTGCATGATCGAACAGGCCCGGCTGCTCACGCTCAAGACCGCGTACATGATGGATACCGTCGGCAACAAGGGCGCGCGCGGCGAGATCGCCATGATCAAGGTGGTGGCGCCGAACATGGCCTGCCAGGTGATCGACTGGGCCATGCAGGTGCACGGCGCGGCGGGCGTGAGCGGCGACTTCCCGCTGGCGTACTCGTACGCTTCGGCGCGCACGCTGCGCTTCGCCGACGGCCCCGACGAAGTGCACCGCAACGCCATCGCCAAGCTCGAACTCGCGCGCCATATGGACGCGGGAGCGGCGTCGCGCGTAGAGATGCCGGTCACGCGTTCGTAGGTCCGCGCAAATCCACAAGCGCAGCAGGGGCGCTCTTGCGCCCTCTGCGAGCGACGCCGATCTATGCTAATTTGCGCCAGATCGGGCGTCGCGGAAGACTAGCCAGACTTTCGCGGCGCCTTCTTTCATGGTGCCAAGGAGCCACGATGATCGACGTCTACAGCTGGGCCACGCCGAACGGTCACAAAGTCCATATCATGCTCGAGGAAACCGGCCTCGAATACCGGGTGCATCCGGTCGATATCGGTGCGGGCGACCAGTTCAAGCCCGAATTCCTCGCCATCAGCCCGAACAACAAGATTCCCGCCATTACCGACTCCGAAGGCCCGCGCCGCGCCGACGGCCAGCCGTTCTCGCTGTTCGAGTCGGGCGCGATCCTGATCTACCTCGCCGCGAAAACCGGCCGCTTCATGCCTGAGGACCTCGCCGCGCGCTACGACGTGCTGCAATGGGTGATGTTCCAGATGGGCGGCCTCGGCCCCATGCTCGGCCAGGCGCACCACTTCCGCATCTATGCGCCCGAGAAGATCGAGTATGCGGTCAATCGCTACACGAACGAAGCGACGCGGCTCTACAACGTGATGGAAACGCAGCTGGAAAAGACCGAGTATCTGGCCGGCGACGAGTACACCATCGCGGATATCGCCGCTTTCCCGTGGACGCGCTCCTGGCAAAACCAGGGCATCGATCTCGATTCGCTGCCCAACGTGAAGCGCTGGCACGAAACGATCGCGGCGCGGCCGGCGGTCAAGCGCGGCGTGGAAGTGCTCGCCAATGCGCGCAAGCCGCTCATGGACGAGAAAGCGAAGGAGATGCTGTTTGGCGCGACGCAGTACGCGAAGCACTGATTGCGCTGAACCTCGCGCAAAAAGGGGCGCCCGCCTTGCAGCGGAGCGCCCCTTTTCGTTGATCACGCAACCAGACTAGAAGTAGTGCCGCGTGATGAACTCGGCCACGCACGCGGGCCGCTCGCTGCCCTCGCGCTCGATGCTCACATCCCACGCGACCTGCACGCCGCCGCCCTCCACGTCGCTCACTTCTTTCACCGCGATACGTGCACGCACCTTCGCGCCCACGGGGACCGGCTGCGTGAAGCGCACGCGGTTGAGCCCGTAGTTCACGCCCATGCGCTGACGCATGTGCAGCGTTGCGCCGAGCAGCACAGGAATCAGCGAAAGCGTAAGAAAGCCGTGCGCAATCGGGCCGCCAAACGGCGACTCGCGGCGCGCACGTTCGGCGTCGATATGGATCCACTGGTGGTCACCGGTGGCATCGGCAAAACCGTGCACGTCCGCCTCGCTCACCTCGCGCCAGCCGCTCACGAGCGGCCCCGCGCCGATCAGCGCGCGCAACGCCGCCGCGTCGGCAATCTGCATGACATCGCTTTCGCTCACGTTGCGCGCCCCGGATGGCGAAGGCCGAACAGCGCCTTCGAACGCACGGTCACGATCAGTTCGCCGTGCTGGTTGTGTCCTTCCCACTGCGTTTCGACGATGCCGCGATCGGGCTTGCTCGCCGAAACGCGCTTGCTCAGGATCGCGTTCGTCATCGTCAGCGTATCGCCCACGCGCGTGGGCTTGTGCCAGCGGATCTCGTCGACGCCGGGCGAGCCCATCGAGGTCGAGTCCTTGAGAAAGTTGCGCACCAGCATGCCCATCATGACCGAGCAGGTATGCCAGCCACTCGCGACGAGGCCGCCGAACATCGACGCTTCGCCGCCCGCCTCGCTCGTGTGGAACGGCTGCGGATCGAACTGCTCCGCGAATTGGACCACCTCGTCGCGCTTAAACGTGTGGGAACCGATCACATAGCGCTTCCCCACTTCGAGATCTTCGTAACTCACGCCCATCCATATTCTCCGCTGATGTTGCCTGCTGCCGCCACGCGTTACGCTGCCTGCGCGAAACCGGGCAGCGAAGCGAAGCGTTCGAGATGATGATCGACATCACCGAGCGTCGTTTCGATGATCGCGAGACGCTTGAACAGATGCGCGGCCGCCACTTCATTGGTGACGCCCATGCCGCCGTGCAGTTGCACGGCCTGCTGGCCGATGAAACGCGCCGCCTGCCCCACGCGCACCTTCGCTGCCGAGATCGCACGGCGCCGCTCTTCGGCCGATTCGCTACTGTAACGCGCGGCGGCGAGGTAAGTCAGCGAGCGGGCCTGCTCGGCGTGGATCAGCATCTCCGCCATGCGGTGCTGCAACGCCTGGAAGCGCGCGATCGGCACGCCGAATTGTTGACGCGTCTTCGTGTATTCGACCGTTGCGTGATTGAGCGCGTCCATTGCACCCACGGCTTCCGCACAGAGCAGGAACGTGGCGTAGTCGGCAATCTTCTCCCACGTCGCCGCACCGGCGTGCGCGTCGCCCAGACGGCGCGCGTGCGCTTCCTTGAAGGTCAGCGTTGCGGCGCGCTGGCCGTCGATCGTACGGTAATCGCTCACCTCGACACCCTGCGCATCGCGCGCGACGACGAAGAGCGCAACCTCGCCCGCGAAGCGCGCCGGCACGATCCAGTAGCTGGCCTGGGCGCCGTGCTGCACGACCGATTTCGTGCCGGTGAGCGCGAAGCCGTCGCCCGTTTCCTTCGCCTGCGTTTCCAGCGAGAACAGGTCGTAGCGCGACTGCGGCTCGTGGAACGCGGCAGCAAGCTTGATCTCGCCCGAGGCGACGCGTTCGAGCAGCGCCGCGTTTTCCGCGTTTTCCGGTTCAGCCGCACCGCCCGCGAGCTTGAGCGCCTCGACGCCCACCGCGGTTGCCCAGTACGGCTCGACCACGAGCGCGCGGCCCAGCTCCTGCATGACGACGAGCATGTCGAACGGCGCGCCGTCGAAGCCGCCCTGCTCCGCCGGCACTGGCAGCGCGGTCAGTCCGAGTTCGACGAAGGCGTTCCAGTGCTGAGCCGAGACTCCAGCGGGTGTCTTCACGATCGCCTGACGCGCTTCGAAGCCGTAGTTCTTGTCGAGATAGCGACGCAGCGCGTCGGCGAGTTGCTGTTGTTCTTCGGTGAAATTGAAGTTCATTGCGCCGCTCCTCAAATCCCCAGAATCATCTGCGAGATGATGTTCTTCTGAATTTCGTTCGACCCGCCGTAAATCGACGTCTTGCGATAGTTGAAGTAGTACGCCGCGAGCGGGGCCGCGTCGTCGTCACCGCCGGCCGCGTGTTCGTGCTCGCCTTCGAGGAAGGCCGGATCGAACGGCGCCGCAAGCGGGCCGACCGCGTCGACCATCAGCTCGGTCAGCGCCTGCTGGATCTCCGTGCCCTTGATCTTGAGCATCGACGCTTCGGGACCGGGGCCGCGCCCGTTGGACGCGCTCGCGATCACGCGCTCGGCAGTGACTTCGAGCGCCATCAGCTCGATTTCGACGGCGGCCACGCGCGCCGCGAACACGGGATCTTCGAGCAGCGGCTTGCCATGCTTCTTCTGCCTGAGCGCGACGCCCTTGAGGAACGCGAGTTCGCGGTTCGACGCGCCCACGCGCGCGATGCCCGTGCGCTCGTGGCCGAGCAGATACTTCGCGTAGGTCCAGCCGCGGTTCTCGTCCCCAACGAGGTTTTCGACGGGCACCTTCACGTCTTCGAAAAATACTTCGTTAACCTCATGGTCTTCATCGAGCGTGATGATCGGACGCACCGTGATGCCGGGCGTTTTCATGTCGATGAGGAGAAACGAGATGCCTTCCTGTTTCTTGGCCGCAGGATCGGTGCGCACGAGGCAGAACATCATGTCGGCGTGCTGGCCGAGCGTGGTCCAGGTCTTCTGGCCGTTCACGACGTAGTGATCGCCTTCACGCACGGCGCGCGTGCGCAACGATGCGAGGTCGGATCCCGAGCCCGGCTCGGAGTAGCCCTGGCACCACCAGTCTTCACCGGAAAGGATGCGCGGGAGATAGCGGCGCTTCTGGGCCTCGTTGCCGTACTTCATGAGCACGGGCGCGACCATCGACACGCCGAACGGCAGTACCGGCGGCGCGCCGATGCGGCCGCACTCGGCGTCCCAGATGTGGCGTTGCGTTTCGGTCCAGCCTGGACCGCCCCACTCCGCCGGCCACGCAGGCGCGGACCAGCCCTGCTTGCCTAGCAGCGTGTGCCAGTTGGCGATGTCGTCGCGCGAGAGGCGTTTGTGGTTGAGTACCTTGTCGCGCATCGCTTGAGGCAGATTGGCCTCGAGCCAGGCGCGGATTTCGGCGCGAAATGCGTCGTCAGTCGGGGTGTAGTCCAGATCCATGCGCAATGTCTCCTGGCCGCGGCCGGTGCGGAGCGTTCCCCCGCGCCGCGGCGAAGACCCGCATGGCGTTATTGCAGCGGACCCTTCAACGCGGCCGGAACCGGCAGCGGCATCACATCGATGCCTTCTTCGACGAGAGCTTGCGCATCGTCCGCGGAAGCGACTCCACGGATGTTGCGCGACGGCGCTTCGTTGTAGTGAATGCGCCGCGCCTCCTCGGCGAAACGGTCGCCTACGTTCTCCGTCTTCTCGAGGACCTCGCGGATTACACGCATCGCATGCGCCTGCCATTGCGCTGCCTGCTCGTGCGGCGACGCTTTCGGCGTTTCGCTCGCGCCGGACAGGTTCAGCCGGGGCGCGGACGGCAAGCGGGTCACGTGGGTGGCGCCGCACATCGGACATTCGACCAGCTTGCGGGACAGTTGCGACTCGAAGTCGTCAACCGATGCGAACCAGCCTTCAAACCGATGGCCGTCTGGACACTGTAAATCGAGGACCTTCATGGGGAATCGAGGCTTGCGATGAGTTTAGCGCAAATCGTAAATTTGTGAACGACCGTTCGAAAAAATTCCTGCGGCCAGCCACCGGGGATTTTCCCGGGGGTTCGATTGTAGCGCCGCTCGGGCGGGCGCGCTGGAGGTGCTTCGAGGCGTATTCTGCTTGCGGTGCGCGTAGAAGCGACAACGGCGGCCACAAGGGCCGCCGTCGATCGGGAATTGGCTGCGCCGCGTAGCGTGTCAGCCCTGCTCCGCCTTCGCGAGCGGCCACGCGCCCGACAGCGCCTTTTCGAGCCAGAACGTACCGACGATCGTCTTCACGTCGGTGATCTTGCCCGTTCGCACCCATTCGAGCAGTTCGGGAACCGTCGCCGTGAAGGTTTCGAGAAACTCGCCGTCGTCGAGTTGCGCCGCGCCTGCGGTCAAGCCGCGTGCGAGGTAAATGTCGATGAACTCGGTCGAGTACGAGATCACGGGATGGATCTGCGCGAGATACACATACTCGCGCGCCGTATAGCCCGTCTCCTCCTTCAGTTCGCGGATCGCGCAGGCGAGCGCGCCCTCCTGCGGATCGAGCTTGCCTGCCGGGAATTCGGTCATCACGCGCGAGAGCGGATAGCGGTACTGGCGCTCCATCAGCACGCGGCCGTCGTCGAACAGCGGGATGACCATCACCGCGCCAGGATGCTGAACGAACTCGCGCGTGGCGTGCTTGCCGTCCGGCAACGCAACGGTGTCGCGCTTCAGGGTAAGGAAATTGCCTGCGTAGAGCGTCGCGCTTTCCACGCACGTCTCGGCGAGCGCCGGGTCGTGTTGATGATGTTCAGCCATAGTCAGCCTCGTGGGTGCTCAGAAAAATCGGGAAGCCGCGGGCGCGCCGCATGCATTGAAATCGGCCGGACTGCGGGCCGGACTGCGGGTCGCACCGCGCGTGCCGGCCGCGGGCCGGCCACGCGCGTCACGCCGGGCGGCGTTTGACGAGATATTGCCAGGTGAAGCCGGGGAACGCGAACACGACAAAAAGACTGAAGGTGATCGCGTAGAACTGCCAGCCCTGGTCAAAACGATTGCCGGCGCGCGCCTCCAGCAGGAAGCCGAACGTACCGACCACAAAATACAGCACGATCATTTCAGCGATGCGAATCCACGCACTCTTCTTCGGTGCGCGAAGCGGCACGACGCCGAACAATCGCTGGTTGAGGAACGGCAGGTTGGCGCCCGCGAGCGCCAACAACACGATGAACCAGCCCGCAGCCGACATTAGAGCGGCAGCGTATGCGTGACAGCCTGCAGGCAGATCGACATCAGCGGGCCAGGAATGATGCCCAGCACGAGCACCGCCACGCCGTTGAGCGTGAGCAGCGCGCGGTTGCATGCGTGGCTCTCGATCGGAGCTTCGTCCTGCGGTGCGTCGAAGTACATCAGCTTGACGATACGCAGGTAGTAGAACGCGCCGAACAGCGACGTGATCACGGCGAGCACGGCAAGCCACGTGAGGCCCGCGTTCATGGTCGCTTCGAGCACGGCGAGCTTCGCGTAGAAGCCGACCGTCGGCGGAATGCCGGCGAGCGAGAACATCATGAGCATCATGACGAACGCGAACACCGGGTTGCGCTGGTTCAAGCCCTTGAAGTCGTCGATCGTTTCCGCTTCGAAATCGCGGCGGGAGAGCAGCATGACCACGCCAAACGCGCCGAGTGTCGTGATCAGGTAGACGATACTGTAGAACATGGCCGAGCTGTATGCGCTGGCCGCGCCCGTCGCCTTGTTGTCGACGATGCCGGCGAGCAGGCCGAGCAGCACGAAGCCCATGTTCGAAATGGCCGAGTACGCGAGCATGCGCTTGATGTTGCGCTGGACGATACCCGTAATGTTGCCGACGATCATCGAGAGTGCCGCGAGGATGATCAGCATCTCCTGCCAGTCCACCGCCAGCGGCAGCAGGCCCATCACGAGGAAGCGCACGGCCCACGCGAATGCCGCGACCTTCGGGCCGCCGCCGGTGAGCAGCGTCATCGCCGTAGGCGCGCCTTGATAGACGTCGGGCACCCACATGTGGAACGGCACCGCCCCCATCTTGAACGCCACGCCGGCGACGATGAACACCACGCCGAACAGCAGGACGATATCGTTGATGTGGCCCGAAGCCACGGCCTTGAACACTTCGTTCAGCTCGAGCGAGCCGGTCGCGCCGTACAGCATCGAGATGCCATAGAGCAGGAAGCCCGAAGCGAGCGCACCCAGCACGTAGTACTTCATGGCCGCTTCGTTCGACTGCGTCGCGTCACGACGCAGTGCGATGACCGCGTAGAGCGAGAGCGACATCAGCTCGAGGCCGAGGTACAGCGTGAGGAAGTTGTTGCCCGAGATCATCGTGAGCTGGCCGAGCAGCGAGAACAGGCCAAGCAGGAAGAACTCGCCCCGGAACATGTCGCGGTCTTCGAGATACTTGCGCGAGTACACGATCGACACGGCGTAGCCGAGCGTGACCACCGCCTTCATGGCGCTCGCGAACGGATCGACCACGTACATGCGCGTGAAGTAGTAGTACACGTGCGGATCGAACGCGTTCACCGCGAACCAGATACCGGCTATGACCGTGGTCAGCAGCGCGATGAAGTAGGTCGTGCGCCGGTTTTCAGGACCGGTGAACGTATCGTTGAGCCACGCGACGACGAGGCCGGTCATCACCAGGCCGTCGGGCAGCAGAGCGTACATAGGGGCGTTTGGCATGATCTTTTGTTCCTCCGCTCGGGTATTACTGTGACAGCGGCAGTTTCGACACTGCGACGTGGGAGAGGAGGTTTTCCACGGAAACGTGCATCACATCGGTAAAGGGCTTCGGGTAGACGCCCATGAAAAGCGTAAACAGTGCGAGCACCCCAAGAATGAAGTATTCGCGACCGTCGATGTCCTTCAACTCGCGAACGTGGTCGTTCGCGATCGCGCCGAAGTACACCCGCTTGTACATCCACAACGTATAGGCCGCGCCCAGGATCAGCGTGAACGCCGCTCCGAAAGCGATCCAGAAGTTGTACTTCACAGCCGCCAGAATCACCATGAATTCGCCGACGAATCCCGAGGTGCCCGGCAGACCGCAGTTGGCCATCGCGAACAGCATGACCAGCGCCGCGAACTTAGGCATGGTGTTGACCACACCGCCGTAATCCGCGATATCGCGTGTGTGCATGCGGTCATACAGCACGCCGATGCACAGGAACATGGCGCCCGAGACGAAACCGTGCGAGATCATCTGGATGATCCCGCCTTCCATCGCGAGCTGGCTCGATTCGCCGAACATAAAGAAGCCGAGCGTGACGAAGCCCATGTGGGCAATCGACGAGTACGCGACCAGCTTCTTCATGTCCGCCTGCACCATCGCCACGAGGCCGATGTAGATCACGGCGATCAAGGACAGCGTGATGATGACCGGCGCCAGGTAGTGACTCGCGTCCGGCGTGACCGGCAGCGAGAAACGCAGGAAACCGTACGCGCCAAGCTTGAGCATGATTGCGGCCAGCACGACCGAGCCGCCCGTGGGCGCTTCGACGTGCGCGTCCGGCAACCACGTGTGGACCGGCCACATCGGCACCTTGACCGCGAACGCGAAGAAGAACGCGATGAACAGCAGGATTTGCGGCGTCATGGCGATCTTCGCAGCCTGCCAGGAGGCGAGATCGAAGGTCCCGGTAATGCGGTACAGGTACAGCAACGCGACCAGCATGAGCAGCGAGCCGGCCAGCGTGTAGAGAAAGAACTTGAACGCTGCGTACACGCGGTTCGGGCCGCCCCACACACCGATGATGATGTACATCGGAATGAGCGTGGCTTCGAAGAACACGTAGAACAGCAGACCGTCGGCGGCGCAGAAAACGCCGATCATGATGCCCGACAGGATGAGGAACGACGCGTAATACTGCGCGACGTTCTTCGTGATGACCTGCCAGCCCGCGATCACGACGATCACGGTGATGAGTGCCGTCAGCACGACGAACCACATCGCGATGCCGTCGACGCCCAGGTGATACGCAATATTGAACCGCTCGATCCAGACCGCCTTCTCCTCGAACTGCAGGGAAGCCGTGGTCGTATCGAAGCCCGCGATGAGCGGAAGGGTGACGAGGAAACTAAGCACCGAACCGATGAGTGCGAGCCAGCGGTCCGCACTCGGGTTCCGACGGGAACCCACTACAAGAACGATGACGCCGAATACGATCGGCATCCATATCGCAATACTGAGAATCGGAGTTGCGTGCATGCGTTTCCTCGCCTTATTTTGCCTTATTTGCCGCCGAGCGTTACAAACAGGGTAAGGAGGCCAAGCATGCCAATGATCATGGCAAATGCGTAGTGGTAGATATAGCCGGATTGCAGGAAACGAATGACACTTGCAAACCAGCCGATAAACTTGGCGCTCCCGTTTACGACGCCGTCGATCACGACGACATCGCCCTCCTTCCACAGACCGCGACCGATCGCGACTGCTCCGCGAGCGAAGACGATTTCGTTGATCTTGTCGAGGTAATACGCGTTTGCCAGCAGCTTGTAGACCGGCGAGAAAGTGCGCGACACGACGGCCGGCAGTTCCGGGCGCTTCATGTAGAAGAACCACGCCACCACCACACCCGCGAGTGCGAGCCACACCGGCAGACCCGAGAACGCATGCGCGCCCATCGCGGCCCAGCCCTGGAATTCCTTGCCCATCTCCGCGAGCGCTTCGTGGTTCTCGCCAACGAAGATGACGTTCTGGAACGCCACGCCATGCGAGAAGAAGTCACCGAAAAGCAGCGGCTGGATCGCGAACGCACCGGCGATCACCGAGGGAATCGCGAGCAGAACGAGCGGCACCCAGATGACCCACGGCGACTCGTGCGGCACGTGCACGTGGTGTTCGTCGTGACCGTGGCCATGATCGCCGTGAGCGCTGTGGGCAGCATTCGCGGCTTCGATCGCCATCGGCGACTCGGGGTGCTTCGGACCGCGGAAGCGCTCTTCACCGTGGAACACGAGGAAGTACATACGGAACGAGTACAGCGCCGTGACGAACACGCTCGCAACCACCGCGAAATACGCGAAGCCCGAACCCGGCAGGTGCGAGAGCTTCACGGCGTCGATGATCGAATCCTTCGAGTAGAAGCCCGAGAAGAACGGCGTGCCGATCAGCGCGAGCGAACCGATGAGCGAGGTGATCCACGTGATGGGCATGTACTTGCGCAGGCCGCCCATGTTGCGCATGTCCTGATCGTGGTGCATGCCGATGATGACCGAACCCGCGCCGAGGAACAGCAGCGCCTTGAAGAACGCGTGTGTCATCAGATGGAAGATCGCGACCGGGTAAGCCGAGACGCCGAGCGCCACGGTCATGTAACCGAGTTGCGAAAGCGTCGAGTACGCGACCACGCGCTTGATGTCGTTCTGCACGACGCCAAGGAAGCCCATGAAGAGCGCGGTAATGGCGCCGATCACGACGATGAACGAAAGCGCGGCTTCCGAAAGTTCGAACAGCGGCGACATGCGCGCGACCATGAAGATACCGGCCGTCACCATGGTTGCCGCGTGAATCAGCGCGGAGATTGGCGTCGGGCCTTCCATCGAGTCCGGGAGCCAGACGTGCAGCGGGAACTGCGCCGACTTACCCATTGCGCCGATGAAGAGGCAGATACACGCAACGGTGAGCAGGTTCCACGAGGTGCCCGGGAACGTCAGCGCGGCGATTTCATGACCCTTCGCGAAGATGTCGTTGTAGTTGAGCGAGCCGCCGAACGCGAGCAACAGGCCAATACCGAGCAGGAAGCCGAAGTCGCCGACGCGGTTCACGAGGAACGCCTTCATGTTCGCGTAGATGGCGCTTTCACGCTTGAAGTAGAAGCCGATCAGCAGGTACGAGACGAGACCCACCGCTTCCCAGCCGAAGAACAGCTGCAGGAAGTTGTTGGCCATCACGAGCATCAGCATCGAGAACGTAAAGAGCGCGATGTACGAGAAGAAGCGCTCGTAGCCCTCTTCTTCCGCCATGTAGCCGATCGTGTAGATGTGCACCATCAGGGACACGAAGGTCACGACGACCATCATGAGCGCAGTCAACGAGTCGATGAGGAAACCAACTTCGAACTTCAGGCTGCCAACCGACATCCATTCGTAGACAGTCGCGTTGAAGCTCGCGCCGCCCATCACGTCAAAGAACGTGATGAGCGAAAGCACGAACGCAATCGCGACGCCGAGAATGGTCACCGTATGCGCGCCCGCGCGCCCGATCGTTTTGCAAAAGAGACCGGCAATCAGAGAACCGGCGAGAGGAGCCAGCGGGATCGCCAGCAGAAGAGTTTCGTTGAGAGTCGTTGCCATAAAGTCAGCCTGCCTTAGCCTTTGAGCTGATCGAGATCCTCGACATTGATCGTGTCGAGGCTGCGGAACAGGGTCACAAGAATAGCCAGACCAATTGCAGCTTCCGCCGCCGCAACTGTAAGCACGAAGAACACGAAAATCTGTCCGTGAACGTCACCGAGGTAATGCGAGAACGCGACAAAGTTCGTGTTCACCGCTAACAACATCAGCTCAATCGCCATCAGGATGATGATGACGTTGCGCCGATTGAGAAAAATGCCAACGATCGAGATCGCAAAAAGGATCGCGCCGAGGACGAGGTAATGGGCCAGTGTCAGCATGGTTCGCTCCTTCGCGCTTAGCTCTTCGTTGCCGGTGCGGCCGGCGCGGCACCTGCCGCAGGCGCAGCCCCAGCCTCGGCTTGCGCCGGTTCCGCCGGCTCCGGCACTTCCACGACGGCCTGCATCTTCACGAGGCGCACGCGGTCCTCGCGACGCACCTTGACCTGCTTCGACACGTCCTGGCGCTTCGAGTCCTTCGGCTCGCGCACCGTGAGCGCGATGGCCGCGACGATCGCCACCAGTAGCACGAGGCCGGCGACTTCGAAGGCGAAGATGTAGTCGGTGTAGATGATCTTGCCGATCAGGTGCGCGTTCGAGATCGCGGCGGCTGCGGCCGGCGTGGTGTCGGGCACCGGCGTGCTCGTCGCGCCGAAGCCGTGCCACAGGATCAGCGCGGTTTCGACCACGATGATCGCGCCCACGATGGTCGCCACCGGGATGAAGCGCTTGAAGTCGCGGCTCAGCACGTCGATGTTGATGTCCAGCATCATCACCACGAACAGGAACAGCACCATCACCGCGCCCACGTAGACGAGCACCAGCAGGATCGCGAGGAATTCGGCCTCGAGCAGCATCCAGATCGCGGCCGCGTTGAAGAACGCGAGCACGAGGAAGAGCGCAGACGCGACAGGATTGCGCGAAGTGATCACCTTCAGCCCTGACAGCGTGAGCAGCAGCGCGAAGATGTAGAACAGGACGGTCGTGAATTCCATGATTACTGGTTCATCGTTGAGGCCTTCGTGAGGCGGATTGCGCGGCGCAGACTGGCGGCCAAACCAGGGAGCGTCGCGCCGCGGCGGTCAGGCTGCGGTATCGCGCGGGCGTTCGGCACACGCGTTCCCCACAGCCGGCCCGAACCGCGGGCCGATGCAGCGTCAAACTGAAAGATCAACGGTACGGTGCATCCGCTGCCTTGTTCGCCGCGATCTGCGCTTCATAGCGATCGCCAACGGCCAGCAGCATATCCTTCGTGAAATACAGATCGCCGCGCTTCTCGCCGTGATACTCGAGAATGTGCGTTTCGACGATGGAGTCGACCGGGCAGCTCTCTTCGCAGAAACCGCAGAAGATGCACTTGGTCAGGTCGATATCGTAACGCGTCGTGCGGCGCGTGTTGTCCTCGCGCACTTCCGACTCGATCGTGATCGCGAGCGCGGGGCACACGGCCTCGCACAGCTTGCACGCGATGCAGCGCTCTTCGCCATTTTCATAGCGGCGCAGCGCGTGCAAACCCCGAAAACGCGGGGACATAGGCGTCTTTTCTTCCGGGAACTGCACGGTGAACTTGCGCTTGAAGGCGTAACGCCCCGTCAGCGCGAGCCCCTTGAGCAGCTCGGTCAGGAAAAACGTCTTGAAGAAGTTTTGGATAGCGTTCATGGTTGTGTTCGCCCCTTATTTCCAGATGCTCAACGGCGACATGTACCAGAAGCCGACCACGATCAGCCACACGATGCACACCGGAATGAACACCTTCCAGCCGAGACGCATGATCTGGTCATACCGATAACGCGGGAACGTCGCGCGGGCCCAGATGAAGACCGACAGCAGGCAGAAGACCTTCAGCACCAGCCAGAACACGCCCGGGATGAAGTCGAGGAACGCGAACGGGGCGCTCCAGCCGCCGAGGAACAGCACCGAGGCGAGCGCCGAGATCACGATCATGTTGATGTACTCGGCGAGGAAGAACAGCGCGAACGCCATACCCGAGTAATCGATCATGTGACCCGCGACGATTTCCGACTCCCCTTCCACCACGTCGAACGGGTGACGGTTCGTTTCGGCAATGCCCGAGATGAAGTAGACGACGAACATCGGCAGCAGCGGCAGCCAGTTCCACGAGAGGAACGTGATGCCCCAGTTTGCGAACATGCCGCGCATCTGGCCTTCGACGATCACCGAAAGATTCAGGCTGCCCGACACCATCAGCACGACGACGAGCGCGAAGCCCATCGAAATTTCGTACGAAACCATCTGCGCCGCGGCGCGCATGGCGCCGAGGAACGCGTACTTCGAGTTCGACGCCCAGCCCGCCAGAATCACGCCGTACACGCCGATCGACGAGATCGCCATCGCGTAGAGCAGGCCCGCGTTGATGTCGCCGAGCACCGCGCCCGCCTGGAACGGAATCACCGCCCAGACCGCGAAGGCCGGCACCACCACCATGATCGGCGCGACCATGTAGATCCAGCGGCTCGCCTGCGCGGGCTGAATCACTTCCTTGAGCAGGAGCTTCAGCACGTCGGCGATCGGCTGCAACAGACCTGCCGGGCCCACGCGGTTCGGGCCGAGACGCACGTGCATCCAGCCGATCAGCTTGCGCTCCCAGAGGATCAGGTACGCGACGCACAGCAGGATCACCACCGCGACGACGAGAATGCGCACCAGCGCCCAGACGGTGGGCCATGCCACGCCGAGCAGCTGGCTGCCGCCTGCATTGATCGTATCGAACAAGCTCATTTACGCCTTCTCCACCAGCAGTTCACCGAACAGGCTGCCGAGTTGCGCGCCGGCCGGCGTCGCCGCCGACACGCGGACCACCGTCGGCGCAAGATTCGCATCGCGCGTTGCGGGCGCCGTCACCGACAGATCGCCCTGGCGCACGCGCACGGCGTCGCCTTCCTTCAGGCCGAGCTGGTCGAAGTATGCCGCCGGCAGGCCGATCGCGTTCGCCACGCGGGCAGCCATGGTGAGCTGCAGCGCTTCGCCGCGGCGCACGATTTGATCGGCGTGGTAGATCGGCACGTCGGCGATGCGCTCGAAGCGGCCTTCCGCCGCCTTCGCGAGACTGCCGCGCGCCACCGTGGCGCCGACCTTGTTCGACAGGCGGCCTTCGAAGCTGCCGTCGCCGAGCGCCTTGCGGCGCACTTCCTCGGCGGTGTCGTATTCGAAGCCCTTGGCGCCCAGCAGCGTGCCGAGCACGCGCAGAACCTTCCATGCCGGACGCGCGTCGCCGAGCGGGCGCACGACGCCGTTGAAGGTCTGAGCCGTACCTTCGGCGTTGATGAAGGTACCCGAGGTTTCCGTGTACGGCGCGATGGGCAGCAGCACGTCCGCGTAGTCGAGGCCGGTCTTGTACGGCGAGAACACGGCGACCATTTCGGCCTGCGCGAGCGCAGCGCGCGCGGCGGCCGGGTTGGCCGTATCGAATTCCGGCTCGACGTTCAAGAGCAGATAGCCCTTGCGCGGCTGCTCGAACGCTTCGCGTGCGTTCAGGCCGTCGCGGCCCGGCAGTGCGCCGGCGATATGCGCGCCGACCGTGTTGGCCGCTTCCGTGAGGAAGCCGAGCGTCGCGCCCGTCGTTTCGGCGATGAACTGCGCGGCTGCGTGCAGGCGCGAGAATTCCGGATGCTGGACCGCCGCGTTGCCGAGCAGCACGTAGCGTCGCTCGCCGTTCGCAAGCGATGCGGCGACCTGCTTCGCGGCTTCAGTCACCTGTGCGCCCGCGAAGCCTTCCGGCATCGCAACGCCCTTCGCCTCGGCAACGGCCGCTGCGATCGAAGCGAGTTCGTCGAGCCATGCCGAGGGCGCGGCGACGATGCGCTGCGCGTTCGGGATCAGCGAGCCGTCAGCGGTGGCTTGCAGGAAACTGACCTGTGCCCCGCCCTTCGCAGCCTGGCGCAGACGCGCGGCGAACAGCGCGTGATCGCGGCGCAGGAACGAACCGATCACGAACGCCGAGTCGGCATACGAGAGTTCCGCGATCTTCGTGCCGAGCCACGGCGCGCCTTCGAGCGGCGCCGAGAAGTCGCTCTGGCGCAGGCGGAAGTCGACGTTCGGCGTGCCGATCGCGTCCGCGAACTGCTTCGCGAGATAGAGCTCTTCGAGCGTGCCGTGCGGGCTCGCGAGCAGCGCGAGCTGGTTCTCGCCGTGCTCGTCGCAAATGCCCTTGATGCCCTTCACGACGTATTCCAGCGCCGTCTGCCAGTCGGTCTCGATCCACTCGCCGCCCTGCTTGATCATCGGGCGCGTGAGACGGTCTTCGCTGTTCAGTCCTTCGTAGGAGAAACGGTCCTTGTCCGAGATCCAGCATTCGTTGATGGATTCGTTCTCGAACGGCAGCACGCGCATCACGCGATTGTTCTTCACCTGCACGACGAGGTTCGCACCCGTTGCGTCGTGCGGGCTCACCGACTTGCGGCGCGACAGTTCCCAGGTCCGCGCCGAGAAGCGGAACGGCTTGCTCGTGAGCGCGCCGACCGGGCACAGGTCGATCATGTTGCCCGAGAGTTCCGAGTCGACCGTCTTGCCGACGAACGAGGTGATTTCCGAGTGCTCGCCGCGGCCGAGCATGCCGAGCTCCATCACGCCGGCGATTTCGTCGCCGAAGCGCACGCAGCGCGTGCAGTGGATGCAGCGCGACATCTCTTCCATCGAGATGAGCGGACCGACGTTCTTGTGGAATACCACGCGCTTTTCTTCGCTGTAGCGCGACGCGGACTTGCCGTAACCGACGGCCAGATCCTGGAGCTGGCATTCGCCGCCCTGATCGCAGATCGGGCAGTCGAGCGGGTGGTTGATCAGCAGGAACTCCATCACGGCTTGCTGACCCTGCACGGCCTTGTCCGACATGGTGCGCACGACCATGCCTTGCGACACCGGCGTCGCGCACGCGGGCACGGCCTTCGGCATCTTCTCGACATCGACGAGACACATCCGGCAGTTGGCCGCGATGGAGAGCTTCTTGTGATAGCAGAAGTGCGGGATGTACGTGTCCACGCGCTGAGCAGCCTGGATCACCATGCTGCCCTCGGGCACCTGCACCTTCTTGCCGTCTATTTCAAGTTCAACCATGATGGTTAATCGTCCCTAACCTGTTACCGCTCAATTTCACAGCGGCATTCCCTGTTGCGTCGTGCTACGCGGCGATGTGCGCAACCCGGCACAACGCGCTGTCTTGACTCGCCGTCAGGCGGCCACCCTTATGCAGCCAGAGTCTGCGAGGCCGCGTGCGAGCCGGCATGACCGCCGACGAGACAACGCTTGTTGTGCACGTGATATTCGAATTCGTCCCAGTAGTGCTTGAGCATGCCGCGCACCGGCATGGCCGCCGCGTCACCGAGCGCACAGATCGTGCGGCCCATGATGTTGCCCGCCACCGAGTTCAGCAGGTCCAGGTCTTCCTGGCGGCCTTCGCCGTGCTCGATGCGGTTCACCACGCGATACAGCCAGCCGGTGCCTTCGCGGCACGGCGTGCACTGGCCGCACGACTCTTCGTAATAGAAGTACGAGAGACGCAGCAGCGAGCGCACCATGCAGCGCGTTTCGTCCATGACGATGACGGCGCCCGAGCCGAGCATCGAGCCCTGCTTGGCGATGGAGTCATAGTCCATGTCCGTCTGCATCATCAGGTCGCCCGGAATGACCGGCGCCGACGAGCCGCCCGGAATCACGGCCTTCAGCTTCTTGCCGCCGCGCATGCCGCCGGCCAGCTCCATGAGCTTCGCGAACGGGGTGCCGAGCGGGATCTCGTAGTTGCCCGGACGCTCCACGTCGCCCGAGATCGAGAAGATCTTCGTGCCGCCGTTGTTCGGCTTGCCGAGTTCCATGTACGTCTGCGGACCCACGCTCAGCAGGAACGGGACGGCTGCGAACGTCTCGGTGTTGTTGATCGTGGTGGGCTTGCCGTACACGCCGAAGCTCGCCGGGAAAGGCGGCTTGAAGCGCGGCTGGCCCTTCTTGCCTTCGAGCGACTCGAGCAGCGCGGTTTCCTCGCCGCAGATGTACGCGCCATAGCCATGGTGCGCGTGCAGCTGGAACGAGAAGTCCGTGCCGAGAATGTTGTCGCCGAGATAGCCCGCCTGGCGCGCTTCTTCCAGCGCAGCCTCGAAGCGGCGATACACCTCGAAAATCTCGCCGTGGATGTAGTTGTAGCCCACGGTGATGCCCATCGCGTACGCGCCGATGGCCATGCCTTCGATCACGCTATGCGGATTCCAGCGCAGGATGTCGCGGTCCTTGAACGTGCCAGGCTCCCCCTCATCCGAGTTGCAGACGAGATACTTCTGCCCCGGGAACTGACGCGGCATGAAGCTCCACTTCAGGCCGGTCGGAAAGCCCGCGCCGCCGCGGCCGCGCAGACCGCTCGCCTTCACGTCGGCGATCACTTGCTCGGGCGGAATCTTTTCTTCGAGAATACGGCGCAGCTGCTTGTAGCCGCCGCGCGCGACGTAGTCTTCGAGATGCCAGTTCTCGCCGTTGAGGCCCGCGAGAATCAGCGGTTTGATGTGACGGTCGTGCAACGAAGTCATTTCGAAAGCTCCTCGAGCAGCTGGTCGATCTTCTCGCGGCTCATGAAGCTGCACATGCGGTGATTGTTCACGAGCATCACCGGTGCATCGCCGCATGCGCCCATGCACTCACCTTCTTTCAAGGTGAACTTGCCGTCGGGCGTGGTTTCGCCGAAGTCGATACCGAGCTTCTGCTTCAGGTATTCGGCGGCGCTCTCCGAGCCGCCTTCCGGGCCGAGCTGGCACGGCAGATTCGTGCAGAGCGTGATCTTGTGCTTGCCGACCGGCCTCGTCTCGAACATCGTGTAGAAGGTGGCGACTTCCTGGACCGCGACAGGCGGCATGCCGATGTAGTCGGCCACGAACTGCATGATTTCGGGAGACAGCCAGCCATGCTCTTCCTGAGCAACGGCCAAAGCCGCCATCACGGCGGACTGTCGCTGATCGGCGGGGTACTTCGTCAACGCGCGATCGATTTCTTTCAGGCCTTCAGCTGAGATCATTTTCAGACACGACTCTTTCAATTCCTACCGAACGAAAACCTGCCGCGCGTTCTCATACATTCGCTGCGACAGACGTGGCGTTCCATGCTGCGCGCGCCCGGGACCGGGCGCACCTTACTGCGCGCCGCCTTAGCGGTCAATTTCACCGAACACGATGTCCTGCGTGCCGATGATCGTGACCGCGTCAGCAATCATGTGGCCGCGCGCCATTTCATCGAGCGCGGACAGGTGGGCATACCCCGGCGCACGGATCTTCAGACGATACGGCTTGTTCGCGCCATCTGACACCAGGTAGATGCCGAATTCACCCTTCGGATGTTCGACGGCAGCGTATGCCTCGCCTTCGGGCACGTGGAAGCCTTCCGTGAAGAGCTTGAAGTGGTGAATCAGCTCTTCCATGTTCGACTTCATGTTCACGCGCGAAGGCGGCGCAACCTTGTGATTGTCGACCATCACAGGGCCGGGATTCTTGCGCAACCACTCAATGCACTGTTTCGCGATGCGGGTGGACTGACGCATTTCTTCGACGCGCACGAGATAGCGGTCGTAGCAGTCGCCGTTCACGCCCACCGGAATGTCGAAGTCCATCTGGTCGTAGACTTCGTACGGCTGCTTCTTGCGCAGGTCCCACTCGATGCCCGAACCGCGCAGCATCGCGCCCGTCAGGCCGAGCTGCATGGCGCGCTCGGGGCTCACCACGCCGATGCCGACCAGACGCTGCTTCCAGATACGGTTGTCGGTGAGGAGCGTTTCGTACTCGTCGACGCAACCGGGGAAGCGCGTGAAGAAGTCGTCGATGAAGTCCAGCACCGAGCCCTGGCGCGCCTCGTTCATGCGGGCGAGCGCCTTCTCGTTGTGGATCTTCGACGCCTTGTATTGCGGCATGGCGTCAGGCAGATCGCGGTACACGCCGCCCGGACGGTAGTAAGCCGCGTGCATGCGCGCACCCGAGACCGCCTCGTAGACGTCCATCAGGTCCTCGCGCTCGCGGAACGCGTAGAGGAACACCGCCATCGCGCCGACGTCGAGCGCGTGCGAGCCGATCCACATGAGGTGGTTCAGCACGCGCGTGACTTCGTCGAACAGCACGCGGATGTACTTCGCGCGGATCGGCACTTCAATGCCGAGCAGCTTTTCGATGGCGAGCACATAGCCGTGCTCGTTGACCATCATCGACACGTAGTCGAGACGATCCATGTACGGCACCGACTGGATGAACGTCTTGCTTTCGGCGAGCTTTTCTGTCGCGCGATGCAGCAGGCCGATGTGCGGATCGGCGCGCTGGATCACTTCGCCGTCGAGCTCGAGCACGAGGCGCAGCACACCGTGCGCTGCCGGGTGCTGCGGGCCGAAGTTGAGCGTGTAGTTCTTGATCTCTGACATGCGACCCTCTTAGTGTTTCTTCAGACCGCCGTAGCGATCTTCGCGGATCACACGCGGCGTGATCTCGCGCGGCTCGATCGTGACGGGCTGGTAGACCACGCGCTTCTGCTCCGGGTCGTAACGCATTTCGACATAGCCCGAAACCGGGAAATCCTTGCGGAACGGATGGCCGATGAAACCGTAGTCGGTCAGGATGCGGCGCAGGTCGGGGTGGCCTTCGAAGACGATGCCGTACAGGTCGAACGCCTCGCGCTCGTACCAGTTGGCCGAATTCCAGATCTCGACGAGCGAGGGCACGATGGGCACTTCGTCGTCCGGCGCGAACACGCGCAGACGCACGCGCCAGTTGTTCGCGAGCGAGAGCAGATGCGACACCGCGGCGAAGCGCGGGCCTTCCCAGGCGCCGTCACCGAAGGTCTGATAGTCGACGCCGCACAGGTCGACCAGTTGCTCGAAGCGCAGCGAGGGATTGTCGCGCAGCTCCTTGGCCACCGCGAGGGACTCGCCCGCCTTGACGACCAGCGTCAGCTCGCCGAGCGCCTCGGTAAGGCTGACGATGCGCGCGCCGAGGGCCGCTTCGAGGTTCGCTTTCAGGGTCTCGAGTTTGCTTGCCATATTGTGGGGAGGCACGCGGCCTTTATTGACGGGCGATGGTGCTGGTGCGGCGAATCTTCGCCTGCAACTGGATCACCCCGTAGACCAGGGCTTCCGCTGTCGGCGGGCACCCCGGCACATAGACGTCGACCGGCACGATGCGATCACAACCGCGCACGACCGAATACGAATAGTGGTAGTAGCCGCCACCGTTGGCGCACGACCCCATCGAAATGACCCAGCGCGGCTCGGCCATCTGGTCGTAGACCTTGCGCAGCGCGGGCGCCATCTTGTTGCAGAGCGTGCCGGCGACGATCATGACGTCCGACTGACGCGGGCTCGGACGGAACACCACGCCGAAACGGTCAAGGTCGTAACGGGCCGCGCCCGCGTGCATCATCTCGACCGCGCAACACGCCAGACCGAACGTCATCGGCCACAGCGAGCCAGTGCGCGTCCAGTTGATCAGCTTGTCAGCCGTGGTGGTGACAAACCCTTCCTTCAAGACCCCTTCGATACTCATGTGCTTTCCACTCCAGACGGACAGCCCACAGTTTCCCCGCAGTGCCGCCCATACAATCCGGCGATTAACCCATTATTCCCAGTCGAGACCACCCTTCTTCCAGATGTAGGCAAAGCCCAGCAGGAATTCGAGCAGGAACAGCATCATCGACAAGAAGCCCGGCCAGCCGATGTCGCGCAGGGCCACGCCCCACGGAAACAGGAACGCCGTTTCGAGGTCGAAGATGATGAAAAGGATGGCGACCAGGTAGTAGCGTACGTCGAACTTCATTCGGGCGTCTTCGAAGGCTTCGAAGCCGCACTCGTACGGCGAATTTTTTTCGCTGTCCGGCCGGTTGGGACCGAGGACCTTGCCGATTGTCACTAGCGCTATACCCAGACCAACACCCACGAGGAGGAACAGGAGGACGGGGAAATAGGCAGCGAGGTTCAAGGCTATCCTCTATATCGGTTGGTTCTGAGGTTCCGCTGGAACTTGCGTCGCTCCGCGGGAATCACTTCACGTACTTCGCGCTGCGAACAGAAGACGAACACGACGTAAGAAGCAAAAATGCCAGCCGAAGCTGAAGCAAGCGGCTGGCATTTTTTAGATAACATTGGTGCCGACGGCGAGACTCGAACTCGCACAGCTTTCGCCACTACCCCCTCAAGATAGCGTGTCTACCAATTTCACCACGTCGGCACTACATGCAATCCGGGACAACAAAATCTTGCAACCCGCGAATCGCTTCAAGACTTAAATTCTAACTTGTTTCCGTTCGTTGTTCAACGCACAAAACAAGTTTTTCAAACTTATTTCGGAACGTCGCTGCCGGGTTGCGAGGCTGCTGCAGCCGGCGAAGCCGCCGCCGGAGCGGATGCGCCAGGAGCAGATGCAACCGGCGCCGAAGCAGCCGGCGCCGAGGCTACGACCGGGGCTGGAACCGAAGCGCCAAGCAGGCCCGCCGAAGGCTTCGCATGATACGACCCCAGGTAAGTTAACGCAAGGGTGGAGCAGAAAAACACCGTTGCGAGAACTGCCGTAGTGCGCGAAAGGAAGTTCGCGGAGCCGCTCGCGCCGAACAGGCTGCCCGACGCGCCGCTGCCGAATGCGGCGCCCATGTCCGCGCCTTTGCCGTGCTGCAGCAAGACGAGGCCGATCACCCCGAGCGCCGACAGAAGCTGGACGACGATAATCAACGTTTTCAAATACAGCATCACACTCACCTGAGTCCTGGTTGAACGTCCGCCCCTATCGGAGCAGACGCGTAAGCAGCCCGCACGACGCGTTTTGGTTCGAATGCTTCGTGCGCAAGCCTTTAGCTCGCGACGCTGGCGCCCGCCGCAGCGGCCGCGCAGATCGCGAGGAAATCACCCTCTTTCAGCGACGCACCGCCGATCAGGCCGCCGTCGATGTCGGCCTGACGGAAGAGCTCCGCCGCATTTTCCGGCTTCACGCTGCCGCCGTAGAGCAGCGGCACGTCCGCCACTTGCGCGCCCTTGGCCACGAGGCGCGCGCGCAGGAACGCATGCACCTGCTGAGCCTGCTCCGAGCTCGCACTCTTGCCCGTGCCGATCGCCCAGACCGGCTCGTAAGCGACGACGATACGCGCCGCCTCTTCGACCGACAGCACGGCCAGCACGGCATCGATCTGTGCGCCGACCACGCGCTCGGTCGCGCCCGACTCGCGTTCTTCGAGCGTCTCGCCTACGCAGACGATAGGCGTGAGGCCCGCCGCAAGCGCGCGCTGCGCCTTCACAGCGACGCATTCGGAACTCTCGCCGTGGTAAGCGCGGCGTTCCGAGTGACCAACGATCGCAAACGTGGCTTCGAAGTCGGCAACCATGCCTGCCGCGACTTCGCCCGTATAGGCACCCTGCTCGTGCGCCGAAATGTCCTGCGCGCCCCACTGAACCCGGCTGCCGCCGAGCAGTGCCTGCGCCTGCGCGAGATACGGGAACGGCACGCACACACCAACGTGCACGTCCGGGGGCAGCGGCTGCGCGCCGCGCGCAACGCCTTCTAGCAGTGCCGCATTGGCCGCGAGGCGGCCATGCATCTTCCAGTTACCGACTACGAGCTTCGATCGTTGTTTCGTCATTGTTCCGGTTGCTGTTAAAAGCGGACGCAAAACACATAATTTTACTGCGTGAAATCCAGACGGGTCAAACCGGCCCGCCCGCGATGCACAAAAATACGCGAAAAAAATCCCGAAAAATCAAGCACGAGCGGGTCGCTTGTGCCGATGCGCCGTCAGGGCGCGCTACTCCAGTCGAGCATGATCTTGCCGATATGCTCGCTGCTTTCCATCAACGCATGGGCCTCGGCGGCCTGCGCGGCAGGGAATACGCGGAACACGACGGGTTTGATGCGGCCCTCTTCGATGAGGGGCCAGACCTTCGCCTTGAGTTCCTGCGCGATCTGGGCCTTGAACTCCGCGGAACGCGCACGCAGCGTCGAACCGGTCACCGTGAGCCGGCGGCGCAGGATCTCGCCCATGTTGAGTTCGGCCTTGGAGCCGCCGAGCGTCGCGATAAGCACGATGCGGCCACCGGTCGCCAGTGCGGAAAGCTCGCGCGCCACGTAGCCGCCGGCCACCATGTCGAGAATCACGTCCACGCCGCGGTCGTTCGTGAGCGCCTTCACGACCTCCACGAAATCGCTAGTGCGGTAGTTGATGGCGCGGTCGGCGCCGAGCGCCTCGCAGGCGCGGCACTTGTCGTCCGAGCCCGCGGTTGCGAACACGCGAAAGCCGAGGGCATGCGCGATCTGGATCGCCGTCACGCCGATGCCGCTCGAGCCGCCCTGCACGAGCAGCGTCTCGTTCTCGCCGCCCTCGCCCTGGCCCAGGTAGGCGCGCTGGAAGACGTTGCTCCAGACCGTGAAGAACGTTTCGGGCAGCGAGGCCGCCTCGACATCCGTGAGCCCCTTCGGCACCGGCAGGCATTGCCCGAGCGGCGCGACCGCGTATTCGGCGTAACCACCGCCCGCAATCAGCGCGCACACGCGATCGCCAATTTTCAGGCCGAACGGATTGCTCTTCTCGTCGATCGAGCCGCCGACGATCTCGCCCGCCACCTCGAGCCCCGGCAGATCGGAAATGCCCGGCGGCGGCGCATACGAGCCCTTGCGCTGGAACACGTCGGGACGGTTCACGCCCGAGGCGCTCACCTTGATCAGCACTTCGCCAGCCTTCGGCTCGGGAGTTGGCCGTTCGGCCAGCTTGAGCACGTCCGGCGCACCGAATTCCGTAATCTCGACTGCCTTCATCTCGCGTCTCCTCAGCGCTTCGCGCCCCGTCTGGATGGCGCTGCGCACGCGACAGGATTGACGCATGCGCACTGCCATTCACCCTCATTGTCATAAAAAACGGCCGGCGCGTTCTGCACGCTGCCGGCCGTTGGAGCTTACCGCTTTACTGCTGCGGCTCGCCTTGCGGTGCGCCGCCATTGGCTTGCTCGTTGAGCAGCGCCTTGGCGGACAGGCGCACCCGGCCCTTCTCGTCCGTCTGGATGACCTTGACCTTCACAACCTGGCCTTCCTTCAGATAGTCGTTGATGTCCTTGATGCGCTCGTTGGCGATCTCGGAGATGTGCAGCAGACCATCCTTGCCCGGCAGCAGGTTTACGATCGCGCCGAAGTCCAGCAGCTTGAGGACCGCGCCTTCGTACACCTGGCCCACTTCGATTTCGGCCGTGATGTTCTCGATGCGCTTCTTCGCTTCGGCCATGCCTTCGCTCGACGTCGAAGCGATGGTCACGACGCCGTCATCCGAAATGTCGATGGTCGTGCCCGTTTCTTCCGTCAGCGCGCGGATCACCGAACCGCCCTTGCCGATCACGTCGCGGATCTTTTCCGGGTTGATCTTGATGGTGATCATGCGCGGAGCGTACGCCGACAGTTCGGTGTTCACGCCCGACACAGCCGAGGTCATCTTGCCGAGGATGTGCATGCGGCCTTCCTTCGCTTGCGCGAGCGCGACCTGCATGATTTCCTTGGTGATGCCCTGGATCTTGATGTCCATCTGCAGCGCGGTCACGCCAGCTTCCGTACCCGCCACCTTGAAGTCCATGTCGCCGAGGTGATCTTCGTCGCCGAGGATGTCGGTCAGCACCGCGAACTTGTTGCCTTCGAGGATCAGGCCCATCGCGATGCCGGCGACGTGCGCCTTCATCGGCACGCCGGCGTCCATCAGCGCGAGGCAGCCGCCGCACACCGATGCCATCGACGACGAACCGTTCGACTCGGTGATTTCCGAGACCACGCGGATCGAGTAGCCGAATTCTTCGGCGCTCGGCAGGCACGCGACGAGCGCGCGCTTGGCGAGACGGCCGTGGCCGATTTCACGGCGCTTGGGCGAGCCAACACGGCCCGTTTCGCCGGTCGCGAACGGGGGCATGTTGTAGTGGAGCATGAAGCGTTCGCGGTACTCGCCTTCGAGCGCGTCGATGATCTGCTCGTCGCCCTTGGTGCCGAGCGTCGCGACGACCAGCGCCTGCGTTTCGCCGCGCGTGAAGAGCGCCGAACCGTGGGTGCGCGGCAGTACGCCCGTGCGGATCTCGATCGGGCGAACCGTGCGCGTGTCGCGGCCGTCGATACGCGGCTCGCCGTTCAGGATCTGCGAACGGACGATCTTCGCTTCGAGGTCGAACACGATGTTGCCGACCGTGGCCTTGTCGGCCGCCGTCGTGCCGGCCGCAGCCGCTTCTTCTTCGAGCTTGGCCGACGTCGCTGCGTAGACTTCCTTCAGCTTGGTCGAACGCTGCTGCTTGTCGCGCAGTTGATACGCGGCGAGCAGGTTGTCGTTGGCGATAGCCGTGACGCGTGCGATGAGCGCTTCGTCCTTCGGCGCCGGCGTCCAGTCCCATTCGGGCTTGCCGCCGTCACGCACCAGTTCGTGGATCGCGTCGATGGCCGTTTGCATCTGCTCGTGGCCGAACACGACCGCGCCGAGCATCACGTCTTCCGGCAGCTGGTCGGCTTCCGACTCCACCATCAGCACGGCGCGCTCCGTACCGGCCACGACGAGGTCGAGGCGCGATTCCTTGATCTGGGCGCGCGTGGGGTTGAGCACGTACTCGTTGTTGATGTAGGCGACGCGTGCGGCGCCCACCGGGCCGTTGAACGGCAGACCCGAGATCGCCAGCGCAGCCGACGCGCCGATCAGCGCGGGGATGTCAGCCGGGACTTCCGGGTTGATCGACAGGACGTGGATCACGACCTGGACTTCGTTGTAATAGCCTTCCGGGAAAAGCGGGCGCAGCGGACGGTCGATCAGGCGCGAGATGAGCGTCTCGCCTTCCGACGGACGGCCTTCGCGGCGGAAGAAGCCGCCCGGGATCTTGCCGGCCGAATAGGTCTTTTCGATGTAGTCGACGGTGAGCGGGAAGAAGTCCTGACCCGGCTTGGCGGTCTTCGCGCCGACGACGGTCGCGAGCACGACGGTGTCTTCGACGTCGACAATGACAGCACCGCTCGCCTGACGGGCGATCTCACCCGTTTCGAGGCGCACGTTGTGCTGGCCCCATTTAAATTCCTTCACGACTTTATTGAACATGGTCATGGTCACTCACTCCTTACTCATTTGTTATGCGCCGCCCGCACACGCGGACGATGCGGCAAGACAGGCTCCGACACCGCGCAGGAAGAGGAGTGTTATGCCATTCCAGCGGATCGCGAGGTTGCAAAACGGTTGCAATGCGGCTGTGACGCATCGCCGCGTACGATCTGCTGGAATGACACAAAGCTCTGCCCCCGAGGCCCGGCCCTGCTGCTTGTACTGCTGGTGCTACGTGGTGTTGCCTTGTGTTACGGACCGGTGTTCATCGCATCGAAGCGGCCTGAAAAGCAGCATGAAGCGCACCGTTCAAAAACAAAATGCCTGCATCAGTGGAACTGACACAGGCATCTTTGCGGAAGACCTTCCGATTACTTACGCAGACCCAGCTTCTCGATCAGCGCGCGGTAACGGTCAGCGTCCTTGCCCTTCAGGTAGTCGAGCAGCTTGCGGCGGCGGCTCACCATGCGCAGCAGACCGCGGCGGCTGTGGTGATCCTTCGCGTGCGACTTGAAGTGCGAGGTCAGTTCGTTGATACGCGACGTCAGGAGCGCAACCTGAACTTCGGGCGAACCCGTGTCATTGGTGCCGCGCGCGAATTGCGCGACGACGTCGGACTTCTTGATATCTGCTACGGACATTTTGCTTTTCCTTTAAAACAAACGAGCGGTCACGGAAGAAAGGCCGTGCCGTGGCTTGGTTCTCACTGCGTAATTGTCTTGCCGCAGGTTCGCGACAAGGGGCGTATTGTAGCACAGCCCCGATTTGCCGCGAAACCGCCTGTAAGGGACGCCGTCAAGGCCGTGTCATCTGGCAGACAGTGGCGGGCACGGTGCGCTGCGCGGGCAGCGCCAGCACGGTGCGAAAGCCGTAGCCGGAACCCTCGTTGTCGTAGCGCACACCGGGCGTGCCCTGCTTGTCCATCTCCATGACGTAAAGGGGCTGGATCACCTGGTGGTCGTCGGCGCGCATCCACATGGCGTGGAAGCCATTATCGAATCGCATGCCCTCGAGCGCCTTCGCGACCGCGCCGGGGTCGGCCGTGCCCGCCTTCGTCATGGCCTGCGCGAGCATCTCCACCATCATCGACATGCGCAGCACCGGGTAGTCGTCCTTAGCCGCCGGGTAGCGGGCGCGGAACGCCTTGTACCACGCGTCGGAGGCCGCGCCGCCTACGTTCGGGTGCCAGTCGGCCACGGCGATCACGCGCTTCACGCCCGCGTCGCCCAGCGCCGCCGGTGCGCCCAGGCTGTTGCCGTAGAAGGTGTAGAACTTGGTGTCGAGGCCCTGCTCACGCGCGGCCTTCACGAGCAGCGTGAGGTCGTTGCCCCAGTTTCCGGTGATGACGGCGTCGGCGCCCGCGGCGCGAATCTTGGCGACGTAAGGCGCGAAGTCCTTCACGCGGCCAATGGGGTGGAACTCGTCGCCGACGATGGCGATGTCCGGGCGGTCCTTCGCCAGCGCCGCGCGTGCGAGCGTGCTCACGTCGTGGCCGAAGCTGTAGTCCTGGTTGAGCAGATATACCTTCTCCACCGACTTGTCCGCGGCGATCACGTCCGCGAGCGCGTCCATGCGCATGCCCGCGTGCGCGTCGAAGCGGAAATGCCAGAAGCTGCAATTCGCGTTGGTGAGCGCGGGGTCGTCGGCGGAATAGTTGAGGAAGACTTCGCGGTTCTCCGGATCGCGCGCGGCCTGTCGATCGACCGCCGACTCGAGCGCCGCCGCCACCGCCGAACTGTTGCCCTGCATCACATAGCCGATGTGGCGGTCCTGCGCCATGCGCAGCTGCACGAGCGCCGCCTCGGGGCTGCCCTTGCTGTCGAGCGTGACAAGTTCGAGCGCATGCCGCCCGTCATGCAGCACGACGCCGCCGCTCGCATTGACCCGCTCCACGCCGAAGCGCAGGTTGCGCTCGACGGCCGCGCCCGCATCCGCGAACGGGCCGGACATGCCTTCGATGAGCGCGAGCTGGATCGGCTTGCCGGTCGGCGCCTCATCCGCTCGTGCGCCGGTTGCGGACGCGAGCCCTGCCGCCAGCGCCGTCATGGCGACCATGATCGCCGCCGCACGCGCCATGCGTGCCGTCATGCGCTTTTTTCTCATTGTTTGATGCCAGCCCGATTGTCATTCGAAGCGCGGATCATAGGCCGCGAGGCGGGGCGACGGCAAGGCCGCGATCCTCCGCGTGCGCGGACAGGCCTGCCCCGCGAGGGCCTCGCGCCGTGTCAAAATAAGGGTTCCACATTCACGGCGGTCATTGAAACCTTGCCATCGGGGGACATCATGTTCACGCGCCTATCAACCTCGCTCGCAACGCCTGTGCGCCGCGCCTCGCGCCGCTTGCGTCTCGGGCTCCTCGCGGGCGTAGGCGCACTCGCGCTCGCCGGCTGCGCACAGCCGTGGCAGCAATTCCATGCGGGCGACGACGCGCAGGCCGTGATCGCCCGCTTCGGCCCGCCGGCTGAAACCTACGACCTGCCCGACGGCGGCAAGCGCCTGATGTGGCCAACCCAGCCGATGGGCGAAACCACCACCGCCGCCGACATCGACGCCAGCGGCCGGGTCGTGAACGTGCGCCAGGTGCTGCAGCCCAACGAGTTCTATCGCGCGGAAATCGGCAAATGGACGCGCACCGACGTGCTCGTGAACTTCGGCCGCCCGGTCGAAACCTCCTACTTCCCGCTGATGAAGAAGGAAGTGTGGACCTACCGTTACCTCGAAGACAACGTCTGGTACATGCTCTACAGCTTCTACTTCGACGACCAGGGCATTCTGCGGCTCACGCAGAAGACGCCCGATCCGCTGCACGATCCGGATCGCCGCAGCCTGTTCTGATTGTTTTGATCGCGCCCCCGGCGCAGCAACGAACAAAACCCCCGCGCTCTCGCGAGCCGGGGGTTTCTGATTGCCTGGCGATGTGAGCGAGGCAAGACGCCTCGCCACCGCTTACACCGCTTCGGAGCGCTGCGGATTGACCTTGTCGCCCGAGTAGAGCTTGTTGAGCGCGGAGATATACGCCTTCGCCGATGCGGCAACGATATCCGGATCCGTGCCCACGCCATTGACGATACGGCCGGCCTTCGAGAGGCGCACGGTCACTTCGCCCTGCGCCTGGGTGCCTGTCGTGATCGCGTTCACCGAGTACAGCAAAAGCTCCGAGCCGCTGCCCACTTCGGTTTCGATCGCGTTGAGCGTGGCGTCGACCGGGCCGTTGCCCGCGGCTTCGCCGGTCACTTCCTTGCCGTCGGCCGAGAACACGACGCGTGCGTGCGGACGCTCACCCGTCTCCGAGTGCTGCGCGAGCGAGATGAACTTGAAGTGCTCCCGATCCTGCGCCTGCGCGGACTCTTCCGTGACGATCGCGATGATGTCTTCGTCGAAGATTTCGGCCTTGCGATCCGCCAGTTCCTTGAAGCGCGCGAACGCGTTGTTCAGTTCGGCTTCGCTGTCGAGCTGAATGCCCAGTTCCTGCAGGCGCTGCTTGAACGCGTTGCGGCCCGAGAGCTTGCCGAGCACGATCTTGTTCGCGCTCCAGCCCACGTCTTCCGCGCGCATGATTTCGTAGGTGTCGCGCGCCTTGAGCACGCCGTCCTGGTGAATGCCCGAGGCGTGCGCGAAGGCGTTGGCACCGACCACGGCCTTGTTCGGCTGCACCACGAAACCGGTGATCTGCGAAACGAGCTTCGAAGCCGGCACGATCTGCGTGGTGTCGATGCCGAGATCGAGGCCGAAGTAGTCCTTGCGGGTCTTCACAGCCATCACGATTTCTTCGAGCGACGTGTTGCCCGCGCGCTCGCCGAGACCGTTGATCGTGCACTCCACCTGGCGCGCGCCGCCGATCTGCACGCCGGCCAGCGAGTTCGCCACGGCCATGCCGAGGTCGTTGTGGCAGTGCACCGAGAACACGGCCTTGTCCGAGTTCGGAATGCGCTCGCGCAGCGTCTTCACGAGGTTGCCGTACAGCTCGGGAATGCCGTAGCCGACCGTATCGGCGATATTGATCGTGGTCGCGCCTTCGTTGATGACGGCTTCGAGCACGCGGCACAGGAAGTCCATGTCCGAGCGGCTGCCGTCTTCGGGCGAGAACTCCACGTCGTTCGTGAACTTGCGCGCGAAGCGCACCGCCAGCTTCGCCTGCTCGAGCACCTGCTCGGGCGACATGCGCAGCTTCTTCTCCATGTGCAGCGCCGAGGTGGCGATGAACGTGTGGATGCGGAAGTGGTCGGCGACCTTGAGCGCGTCGGCGGCGCGCTGGATGTCCTTGTCGTTCGCGCGGGCGAGCGAGCAGATCGTGCTGTCCTTGATCATGCCGGCGATCGTCTGGATCGCGTCGAAGTCGCCGTTCGAGCTGGCCGCGAAGCCCGCTTCGATGATGTCCACCTTCATGCGCTCGAGCTGCTTCGCGATGCGGATTTTCTCTTCCTTCGTCATCGACGCGCCGGGCGACTGCTCGCCGTCACGCAACGTCGTATCGAAGATGATGAGCTTGTCTGCTGCCATTTCGGGTCTCCAGGGGGACTTGTTCAGTGTCTAAAACGGATTTTGAGTGTTCGCGCCACCGATGGCGACGCTGACAATGAACGAGGCTTACGGAGGGCGAGCGAGATCAGCGCGGCAGGCGCGCTAGCGCTAGCGTGCTTAGTCGCGCGCCGGCTTGAAGGGAGAAGAGGGGGAACTGGATGGTGTCCATGCCGCCGACTATAGCCGGATTCCGCCGATAGCGCAATTGGAAGAGACCAGCCCGGGCGCGCGCAAAAAGAAAAAGGGCCGCGCTCGCGCGCAGCCCTCTTTGCGGCATTCCTGCATCCGCGGCTAGCGCTCGCGCGGCGACGAACGCGCCGGATTCGAGCGTCCGCGCACGGCCTGGTACGCCCAGAACACATAGCCCGAAAGGCCGTAGAGCACGAACAGGCCGAACAGCATCAGCGGGGGATCGGACGACACCAGCACGAACGCCACCACCACGAGCAGCGTGGCCGCGAACGGCACGCGATGGCGCACGTCGAGCGCCTTGCCACTGTAGAACGGCGCGTTGGACACCATCGTCACGCCCGCGTAGATCGTCAGCACAAAGGCCACCCACGGCAGCCACGAGAGCTTCACGGGCACACGGTTGTCGGTGGCGAGCCAGACGAAGCCGGCAATGAGCGCGGCCGCAGCCGGGCTTGGCAGGCCCTGGAAGAAGCGCTTGTCCACCACGCCGATGTTCGTGTTGAAGCGCGCAAGACGCAGCGCCGCGCCCGAACAGTAGACGAATGCCGCGAGCCAGCCCCAGCGCCCGAGATCCTTGAGCACCCACTCGTACATTACGAGCGCGGGCGCCACGCCGAACGACACCATGTCCGAGAGGCTGTCGAACTGCTCGCCGAACGCGCTTTGCGAGTGCGTCATGCGCGCCACGCGCCCGTCCATGCCGTCGAGCACCATCGCCACGAAAATGGCGATAGCCGCCACCTCGAAGCGCACGTTCATGGCCTGCACGACCGCGAAGAACCCGCAGAAGAGCGCCGCCGTGGTGAACGCGTTCGGCAACAGGTAGATGCCGCGCTTCTTCAGGAACTCCTGGCGCGCCGCGCGCCGGTTCGCGGCGACGCCCATGGGCTCCTGCACGGCCTTGTTGCGCCGGAACGGCCGCGGCAGCGGGCCGCCGGCGGGGTTACGGGGTCGACGCTGTTTGAATCCGGCCATCGCAGCCCTCCTTTATGCCGATTGGGTCGGCAGTTCGGCGAGGATCGTCGACGAGGCAGACACCTTCTCGCCAATCGACACACGCGGGCGGCTGCCCACGGGCAGGTAGACGTCGACGCGCGAGCCGAAGCGGATGAAGCCATAGCGCTGGCCGCGCGACAGCGGCTCACCGGCACGCACGTAGCAGAGAATGCGGCGCGCGATAAGGCCCGCGATCTGCACGGAGGTGACGGTCGTGCCGTCGGCCATCGTCAGGACCACGGCATTGCGCTCGTTCTCGGTCGAAGCCTTGTCGATGGCGGCGTTCAGGTACGCGCCCGGAAAGTACTCGACCTTGGCGACGGCGCCGTCCACGGGCGAACGTTGCGAGTGGACGTTGAAGACGTTCATGAACACGCTGATCTTGAGCGCTTCACGGTTTGCATATGGGTCGTGTGCGGTTTCCACGGCGACGATGCGGCCGTCCGCCGGGCACAGCACGGCGTTGGCCTGGCTCGGGATCGGGCGCGGCGGATCGCGGAAAAACTGGACGACGAAGATCAGGATCAGCCAGAAGGGCCATGCGAGTCCGAAGCCTGCGACCGCATGGATCAAGAGCGCCACGACGGCCGCAATGGCGATGAACGGCCAGCCTTCGCGCGCGATGATCGGATGAGGGTAATTCATGGTGGCTTCGCTGTTATTTTAAAAACCGTAGGATAGCAAAAGCCGCCCAGGGTTCATCCCACCTGGGCGGCTTTTTCAGGTCTAGCTCAGGTCAAACTGATGAGTGACGGCAAAAAACCGTACACGCGATCAGATTGATACCGTCAGATTAGTTCTTCGACTGGTCGACGAGCTTGTTTGCGGCGATCCACGGCATCATCGCGCGCAGCTTCGCACCGACCACTTCGATCTGGTGCTCGGCGCCGAGACGGCGGCGCGATTGCAGCGTCGGTGCGCCGGCCTTGTTTTCCAGGATGAAGCTCTTGGCGTATTCGCCGGTCTGGATGTCCTTCAGGACTTCCTTCATGACCTTCTTCGTCTCGGCCGTGATGACGCGCGGGCCCGTCACGTACTCGCCGTACTCGGCGTTGTTCGAGATCGAGTAGTTCATGTTGGCGATGCCGCCTTCATAGATCAGGTCGACGATCAGCTTCAGTTCGTGCAGGCACTCGAAGTAAGCCATTTCCGGCGCGTAGCCGGCTTCGACCAGCGTTTCGAAGCCAGCCTTGATCAGGTCGACCGTACCGCCGCACAGCACGGCTTGTTCGCCGAACAGGTCGGTTTCGGTTTCTTCGCGGAAGTTCGTTTCGATGATGCCGGCACGGCCGCCGCCGTTCGCCGCTGCGTACGACAGGGCGATGTCACGCGCTGCGCCCGACTTGTCCTGGTGGACAGCGATCAGGTGGGGCACGCCGCCGCCTTGCGAGTAGGTGCCGCGAACCGTGTGGCCCGGCGCCTTCGGGGCGATCATGATGACGTCCAGATCCGCGCGCGGGATCACCTGGCCGTAGTGCACGTTGAAGCCGTGCGCGAACGCGAGCGCTGCGCCGTTCTTGATGTTCGCGTGGACTTCCTTCGCGTAGACATCGGCGATCTGCTCGTCGGGCAGGAGCATCATGACGACGTCGGCGTTCTTCACCGCTTCGGCCACTTCCTTGACCTGCAGGCCGGCGTTCTCAGCCTTGCTCCACGATGCGCCGTTCTTGCGCAGACCGACCGTGACGTTCACGCCGCTGTCCTTCAGGTTCAACGCGTGTGCGTGGCCTTGCGAGCCGTAACCGATGATCGTGACCTGCTTGCCCTTGATGAGGGAGAGATCGGCGTCCTTGTCGTAGAAAACTTTCATGTTGGTTCCTTGGCGAGAGTCTGGTGAATTTCGGTACTGCTATTCGCTTTTGCTTCACCGGATGCGTCATTATTTGCGCATCCGGCCAGGTTCCGGTGCAAGATCGACTGTGGTCGGGTCACACCTTCAGAATGCGCTCTCCGCGCCCAATGCCCGAGCCGCCCGTACGGACGGTTTCGAGAATCGCGGTCGCATCGATCGCTTCGATGAACGCGTCGAGCTTCTCGCTCGCGCCCGTCAGTTCGATCGTGTAGGTCTTTTCGGTGACGTCGATGATGCGGCCGCGGAAAATATCCGCCATCCGCTTCATCTCCTCACGTTCCTTGCCGACCGCCCTTACCTTGATCAGCATCAGCTCGCGCTCGATGTGGGCGCCCTCGGTAAGGTCGACCACTTTCACCACCTCGATCAGGCGGTTCAGATGCTTCGTGATCTGTTCGATCACGTCGTCCGAGCCAATGGAAACGATGGTCATGCGCGACAGCGAACGGTCTTCGGTCGGCGCCACCGTCAAGGTTTCAATGTTGTAGCCGCGTGCCGAGAAGAGGCCGACCACGCGCGAGAGCGCGCCCGGCTCGTTTTCCAGCAGAACGGAAATAATGTGTCTCATGATGTGATCCGCGATTTATCCAGTTTGACGAGGCTACCGCCCTCCCCCGCGAACCCGCGCGCCCGTTGTGTGGACGCGCGCCGCGCGAGGTCGAAACGGCGCCGTGCAAATACCGTTACAGGTCTTCCGAGCCGAGCAGCATCTCGGTGATGCCCTTGCCGGCCTGTACCATCGGCCAGACGTTTTCGGAAGGGTCGGTCTGGAAATCGAGGAACACCGTGCGGTCCTTCAAACGTAGCGCTTCCTTGAGCGCCGGCTCGACGTCCGCGGTCTTTTCGATCCGCATGCCGACGTGGCCGTACGCTTCGGCGAGCTTCACGAAGTCGGGCAGCGCATCCATATAGGAATGCGAATAGCGCTTGCTGTATTCGATCTGCTGCCACTGGCGGACCATGCCGAGGTAGCGGTTGTTCAGCGAAATGATCTTCACGGGCGTGTCGTACTGCTTGCAGGTCGACAGCTCCTGAATACACATCTGGATCGAGCCTTCGCCCGTGATGCACAGCACGTCGTCGTCGGGGTGCGCCATCTTCACGCCCATCGCCGCCGGCAGGCCGAAGCCCATGGTGCCGAGGCCACCGGAGTTGATCCAGCGGCGCGGCTGGTTGAAGCGGTAGAACTGCGCAGCCCACATCTGGTGCTGGCCCACGTCCGAGCACACGAAAGCGTTGCCGCCCGTGAGCTCCCACGCCTTTTCCACCACGTACTGCGGCTTGATGATCTCGCTCGAACGGTCGAACTTCAGGCAGTTCTTCTCGCGCCAGCCTTCGATGTCCTTCCACCAGTCGGCGAGCGCGGCCGTATCCGGGCCGTGTTCGGCGTGCTGAAGCTGCTCGATGAGCTCCTTGAGCACTTCCTTCACGTCGCCGACGATGGGGATATCGACCTTCACGCGCTTGCTGATCGACGACGGATCGATGTCGATGTGGATGATCTTGCGCGGACGCGAGGCGAAGTGCGCGGGGTCGCCGATCACACGGTCGTCGAAGCGCGCACCGATCGCGATCAGCACGTCGCAGTGCTGCATCGCCATGTTGGCTTCGTAGGTGCCGTGCATGCCAAGCATGCCGAGGAACTTGCGATCGCTCGCGCGGTAGCCGCCCAGACCCATCAGGGTGTTCGTGACCGGGTAGCCGAGCAGATCCGCGAACTGGTTCAGCTCGCGCGACGCATCCGCGAGGATGATGCCGCCGCCGGTGTAGATGTACGGACGCCTGGCCGAGAGGAGCAGCGACACCGCCTTGCGGATCTGCCCCGAATGGCCCTTGGTGACCGGGTTGTACGAACGCAGCGTAACGTTCTTGATCGGTTCATACGTGCACGGCGTCTTCGACACGTCCTTCGGAATGTCGATCAGCACGGGGCCGGGACGGCCGGTGCGCGCAATGAAAAAAGCTTTCTTGACGGTAGCGGCGAGGTCGCGCACGTCCTTCACGAGGAAGTTGTGCTTCACGCAAGGACGCGTGATGCCGACCGTGTCGCACTCCTGGAAGGCGTCTTGACCAATCGCGGCGGTAGGCACCTGGCCGCTGATGATCACCATCGGGATCGAATCCATGTAGGCCGTCGCGATGCCCGTCACCGCATTGGTGACGCCAGGCCCCGAGGTCACGAGACACACGCCGACGTTGCCGGTCGAACGCGCATAGGCGTCGGCCGCGTGCACGGCTGCCTGTTCGTGGCGCACGAGAACATGCTGAATCTTGTCCTGCTTGTACAGCTCGTCGTAAATGTAGAGTACCGAGCCGCCGGGATAGCCCCAGATGAATTCGACCTGCTCGTCCGCGAGCGCCTTCATCAGCACGGTTCCGCCGATGGAGGTATGAGCTTGAGGGTCAGATTCTTGCGAAGGGGGGACCGACGTGGAGAATTCCGCGCTGGGCATGTTCATCATTGACCTTTCGAATTTTCGGCAAAAAATTGATCGGGTGCTCTCTGCCGGGCTTGTGGCTCGGGTTCAAGCGGCGCGTCCAGTTGACAGATGAGCTTCTTGGGCCACATCCGAATTGAGACAAGTCACTTATGTTGCGAACCGTCGAAGATAGCGGCTCGATGTCTTTCGGTCAAGCAATTATTGAGAAGGCGGGCACGAACGTTGCGGCAGCGCGCACGCCTCGCGGCGCCGGCCAGGGGCCGGCCGGGAAGCCACCAGGGCCGGCGCATCCATGATGCGAAACATTCTCACGGGCTTCCCGCTACCCTGTCGGCGCGAAAATTTGCTAGGATCCGCGAGTTTTACGACATTCTTCGAACGATTACGCGTACGCTGGCGGCGGCGCCCTGCACCGGATGGCATCAGACAAGGAACTCGCCGACTTTCTGGCGGGCGTCGAAAGACGCGCGTTCAAGCAGACGGTCTACGCCGTAAGGGACGACGACGCCTCGCTCGACATCGTGCAGGACGCGATGATCAAGCTCGCGGAAAAATACGGAGACCGCCCGGCCGCAGAACTCCCCCTGCTCTTTCAGCGTATTTTGCAAAATACGATGCACGACTATTTTCGTCGGCAGAAAGTACGCAATACGTGGGTGAGCCTGTTTTCGTCGCTCGGCAACGCCGACGACGAGGAGTTCGACCCCCTCGAAACCTTCGAGGCGCAGCAGGGCACGGCTGGCGCCGAGAGCAGCGAGCAGCAGATCGAGCGCGCCCAGGTGCTCCAGATGATCGACGACGAGATCCAGAAATTACCGGCACGTCAACGGGAGGCGTTTCTGATGCGTTACTGGGAGGATATGGATGTCGCCGAGACTGCCGCCGCAATGGGCTGCTCCGAAGGCAGCGTGAAAACGCACTGCTCGCGGGCCACCCACACGCTGGCTCAAGCGCTCAAGGCCAAAGGAATCACCCTATGAGCTCCGCCCTCGAAAATAAAGAACTGGCGTTCGTGCGGGAAATGCGTCGTGCGCTCGATGAGAGCGCCGCCAACCTGCCCGCTGCTACCACCGCCCGACTCGCCGCCGCACGCAAGAGCGCACTCGCCCAGAAAAAGGCCGAGGTCGTGCTCGTGCGCGCCCCGGCACTCGCCGCGGCCGGCGTCGGCAGTCTGTCCGGCGCGCCCATGCACCGGCCCGCGCGGCGCCGTTCGGCGCTCGCGCGCTTCGCGCTCGCCTGGCCGCTCGCGGCACTCGTGGCGGGCCTCTTTGCCATCGCGTACTTCGAAGATCAGCAACGCACCGCTGAACTCGCCGATATCGACGCGGCCATGCTGAGCGACGACCTGCCGCTCACGGCCTACCTCGATCACGGGTTCAACGCGTATCTGACGCGCGCGCACTAAGGAAATCTGAGCAGGAGACTGACGGGGTGAGTTACAAGCGCGGCCTGGCCGTTGTCATTGGATGTGTGGTCGCGGCAGTCGTGTCGTATGTGGCGACCTACCCGCGCTTTCATCCCGAGCCCACCGGCGAAAACACCGCCGGCGCGCCCGCGCAGGCGAAAGCGCCCGCGGTCGATAATTCGGTCGCGACCACGTTCGCGCCGTTACCCGGCCAGTCCAATCCGCTCGCATGGGCACATTTGAGCGACGCGCAGCACGCCGCGCTCGCGCCGTTCGCCGTCGAATGGGACCGTTTCGGCGACGAGCGCAAGCGCAAATGGCTCAAGATCGCCGCACGCTACCCGAAAATGTCGCCCGAAGCGCAGAAGCGCCTGCATGAGCGCATGGCGGAATGGGTCGGCATGACGCCGGAGCAACGGCGTGTCGCGCGCGAAAACTATCAGGTTTCCAAGGAATTGCCGGCGCAGGCGCGCCAGCGCGCCTGGAAGGCTTACCAGCAGCTCCCCGAAGAGCAAAAAGAACGCCTTGCCGCGAGCGAGCACAAGCGCCGGCCCACCGTCGTGAGCGCCCCGCCCAGCGGCAACAAGAGCGAAATTCGCGATATCCAGCGCCTCGTCAACGAGCGCGATCACCGCGGGCTGGCGCATGCGCCCGCAGGCGTCACCGGGGCATCGGGCGCGGCTGGCGCGAGCAGCACGGGCTCGGGTCTCGCGCCCGCCGCGCCCGGCGCGCCGAGCGAGCCGGCAGTGGCTTCGTCGTTTGCGGCGGGCATTCCTGCCGCCGGCAGCTTCGTGCCGGCCACGCCCATCCCGGTCTCGCCCGCCGAAGCCCCCGCGGCGTTCAAGGGCTCCTGAAGCCTCCACCCGGCGCTCGCGGCGCCCTCCGCACCCTCGTTAACCCCGCCGCGGCGTTGCGGCCATATCGCCGCGCGCGTGTTCGAGGTTATGCTCTGGACGTCCCGTCCCCGAACTGACGCCATCGTGTCCGAAAGCGCCCAAGCCGCCGCCCTGCCGTCCGCCGTCGTCTTCCCGGTTGAACCTGCGCCCGTTTCGATTCGCCGCCGCCTCGCCGCGTTCGTCTACGAAAGCGTGCTGCTGTTCGGCGTAGTCTTCGCCGCGGGGCTCGCGTTCAGCCTCGTCCTGCAGCAGCGCAACGGCTACACGCATCACAACGCGATGGCGGTCTGGATCATCTTCGTGGTCGGCGCGTACTTCGTCGGCTTCTGGCACAAGGGCGGACAGACGCTGCCGATGAAGACCTGGCGCCTGCGTGTGGTCGGCCCGGACGGCGAGCCGCCCACGCTCGCGCGAGCGACGCTGCGCTACCTCGCCGCGTGGCTCTGGTTCCTGCCGCCGCTCGTGCTGCATCCGCTGCTCGATCTTTCGATTCCGCACACGCTTGCGCTCGTTGCCTTCTGGTTCGTGATCTGGGCCGCGAGCGCCCGCCTCTCACACGACCGCCAGTTTCTTCAGGACCGCCTTGCGGGCACGCGCATCGTCGCAATCGCGCGACAGGGCGCGAAGGCGTAGCAGTCGCATGACATCCCCCATCGGGCCGCAAAGCGGCTGCACAGTACCACCTGGGACTGCGTAACGAGACCTTCTCGTGACTGTCATGTTGCCGTCACGGCGGCATGGCGCAATGCGCGTATTACAACCTGCCGCGCGCGCCATGGCCCAAAAGACGTCAGCGACCACCCTGTTCCGGCAGACCACCGGACGAGGCACCGACTCCGCCACGTTCCACCCATCTCCCGGCGGAGCCACCTTTCCCGTCCCGCCC
>NZ_JAMBPS010000054.1:0-51845 GCF_024206515.1 Paraburkholderia sp. CNPSo 3281
CGCAAGATCGTCAAGACGCGTGGGCACTTCCCCACGGACGAGGCCGCGACCAAACTGCTGTGGCTGGCCTTGCGCAATATCACGGCTGACTGGAGCCGTGCCGCACATGACTGGAAAGCCGCGATGAACCAGTTCGCGATCCTCTACGAGGATCGCTTCACCAGGAATCATTTGTAGAATGCAATTGATGACCTGCCAGACGGCAGGTTTTTATCTGCCTTGCACACAAAAATTCAGACACTTCCCAACCATGTCCCCATACACCTGTCAATCATGTCTCCGGTCTGTACACCGCGGCAAAGAAAAGTAGGTGCCGCCCCGCACAGGGGCAACGCCGCATACCGACGCGAAAACAAGGAAAAGCCAACAGCAAACGCACACCATCAAGCCTTCTCATCCCGCCTGAAATACTCCAAATAAAGCAACCTCTGCCCAATCCGCCGGAAAGGCGCAAACGGATGCCCAGGCAGCGGCGACGTAAAAATCGGCAGCGTGTGCTGTGCGCCCTTACCCGCGATGCGCTCAGCAAGCCGCCGCCCCGCCTGCTGCGAATAGGACACGCCATTCCCCCCATAGCCAAGCGCGTAAAACACCGATTGCCGGGGATCCGGCTGACACACACGGGGCATCATGTCGTGGCTCACATCCACCCAGCCCCACCACGAATAGTCGATCTGCACCCCGCGCAGCGCGGGGAACTTACGCGCCATACCTTCCTTGAGCAGATCGAGATGACGCGGATTAGGCGCATCATCGCCAGTAATCGCGCTGCGGCTGCCGATCTGCAACCGGCCGTCGGGCAAGAACCGATAGTAAAAGCGTAGCGTGCGCGTGTCCGTGAGCACCTGAGTCGTGCGAAAGCCGCACGCGGCGATCTCGGCTTCGGTGAGCGGACGCGTGACCATCGAATTCGAAAGGATCGGCATGACCTTGCTGCGCAGCGTGGGATGCAGCGTCTGCGCCGTGTACGCGCCGGTCGCGATGCCAACCGCGCGCGCCCGCACCACGCCGCCCGGCGTGCGCAAGTGATGCACGCCATTGATGGTCTCCCATCCCATCACCGGGCTGCTCGTGTGGACCTTCACGCCAGCGGCGCGTGCAAGGCGCAGATACCCGAACGCCAGCTTCAGCGCATGGATGCCGATCCCTTCGGGCTCGTGCAGCGCGCCGGCCGCCTCGTGGTCGTCGATGAATTCGCGGCGAAACGTCTGCGCGCTCAAAAGCTCCGACGGGTAGCCGAATACGTCCTTCCACACCTTCGCCTCGGCGGCGAGCTTCGCCATGATGCGCGGCCGGTGCGCGATCAGGAAGTGGCCGCCCGGCTGAGGATCGCAATCGATCTCGGCAACGAGTTCCTTGAAATGATCGAAGCCCTGCTGGATTTCGTCGTGCATTTTCAGGGCGACATCCTTGCCCCAACGCTCGATCCATTGCGAGCGCGAGAGGCGGCCCGAGGCGTTCTGCCCCTGTCCGCCATTGCGGCTGCTGCAGCCCCAACTCGTGCGGTTCGCCTCCAGCACCACGGCCTTGATGCCATGCTCGCGCGCGAGGCAGAGCGCCGCGGCGAGCCCCGTGTAGCCCGCACCGATGATCGCGACGTCCACGTCGAGATCTTTCGTGACGGGGCCGTCGTCGGGCGGCGGGCTGCCCGCCGTCGCGACCCAGTAGGTCGGTGCGTAATCCTTGCCGACCCCGGGGCCCGGCGAGACGAGCGGGTCGTACGTCGGGTCGTACTTCGTGGAGCCGGACTCGCTCGCGGCAAAGCCGGCGGCGGCGGAATCGACTGTGCTGTATCCCATGATCAATGCTCCACAGGCTTCGTGAAGACGCTTGCACGCTCCGCTGCGAGAGCGGTTCCTGCCGACTGCCTGTTCGTCATGCCTGTCTCCTTGCAAAGCTGTCGTCGTTCTTTGGCGCTCTGTTAGGAAAAATTCTAGGCAGACCAGAATTGCGCAGGTAGAGCCAGTGGACCGGTATCGCCTGGTACAGCGCGCGAATCACTCGCATGACGTATCGGGGTAATCCGCTACGTAACCCCGCGAACTTTGCGCTCATACTGAAAATGTGCCGGGAAACTCGAACAATTCGTTTCATTTCCACTGCCCTTCAGGACCTTCAGGAGGAAGCCGATGCGCGAGACAGCGCGAGAGACGACGCAAACCCCAACGCAAAACAGGGCGCAAGACAACGCCCCCGCGCTGCGCGAAGAATCGTCAGGGGACGACGCCCGGGTGCTGCGCGCGCTCGTGGTGCTGGAGCAACTGGCGTCCGCGGGCCAGCCGTATACGCTTTCGCAGTTGTCCGCCCGGCTGCATATTCCCAAGGCGACGCTGCTGCGGCTCATCGATTCGCTGGAAGCGCGCGGCTATGTGATCCACATGCCCGATTCGCGTGGGCACGACCGCAGCATCGCGCTGGGCCCGCGCGCAGCGCAGCTCGCGCTCGCCACACTCGCCAACAACACCTTCACGCGCTCGTGCCGCGTGCTGCTGCGCACCCTCGTGGAGGCGCTTGGCGAAACCTGCAATCTCACCGCGCTCGACGGCGACCGCGTGCTCTATATCGAGCGCGTCGAAACGACGGAGCCGCTGCGCATGGAGATGCGTCCGGGCATGCACGTTCCGCTGCACTGCACCGCGAGCGGCAAGCTCTTTCTCTCGCAGATGAGCGTGCTCGAGCGCAACGCGCTGCTCGAACGCCTCGTGCTGACAAAGATGACGCCCCGCACCCTGACCGCCCCCAGGGCGCTCGCTGCCGAGCTCGAACAGCTCGCGGTGCGCGGCATCGGCATCGACAACGAAGAGTTCGTGCGCGGCATGGTGGCGATTGCGGTGCCGGTGCGCGACCCCGCCAGCAAACGCGTGCTCGCCGCGCTCGCCGTGCATGCCCCGACTGCGCGCGCGACCCTCGAGGAACTGCTGGAGTCGGTGGGCCGCATGAAGCAAACGGCGACTAGACTCGCGCCGCTGCTCCAGGGGCTCTCGCTCGCCTGAGCGGGCGCCGGTGCGTCGCCGCTTCGGCGGCAAAACGGGCGCGCTGCGCCGTGGACTTCTGATTCCGTTTCGGCAGTTTCCGTTTCACTTTCGGCCCGTGCGCACGATCCCCGCTTGCGGTCGGCATCCCCTTCCCCGACATTGATCCGAAAACGCGGCGCATCATGCCGCTCCTGGATTTCGAGGAGACGGGATTCATGGACCATGAGGTCGACTACCTGATCGTCGGCGCCGGATCGGCCGGTTGCGTGCTTGCCCACCGGCTGAGTGCCGACGCGCGCAACGCCGTGCTGCTGCTCGAAGCGGGTGGCGAGGACAACAATCCGTGGATCCACGTCCCGGTCGGCTACTTCAAGACCATGCACAACCCCGCGCTCGACTGGTGCTACCGCACCGAGCCGGACGAAGGTGTGGCCGGCCGGCAGATCGACTGGCCGCGCGGCAAGGTGCTCGGCGGATCCAGCTCGCTCAATGGCCTGCTCTACGTGCGCGGGCAGCGTGAGGATTACGATCGCTGGGCGGAGCTCGGCAATCGCGGCTGGAGTTATGCCGACGTTCTCCCGTATTTCAGGAAGTCCGAGGACCAGGAGCGCGGCGCGAACACCTGGCACGGCGTAGGCGGCCCGCTGAAGGTCTCCGATCTGCGCTTGCGCCGGCCCATTGCCGATCATTTCATCGCCGCCGCGCAGGAAATCGGCATCCCGTTGAATGAGGACTACAACGGCGCGGTCCAGGAAGGGGTCGGCTACTTTCAGCAGACGGCCTATAACGGCTTTCGCTGGAGCACTGCGAAGGGTTTTCTCAAACCCGCGCGCAAACGCAGCAATCTGACCGTGGAAACGCGGGCGCAGGCGAGCCGGATACTGTTCGAAGGACGCCGTGCGGTCGGCGTGGAATATCTGCAGGACGGCGTGAAAAAGCGTGCGCGTGCGCGCGTCGAGGTCATTCTCGCTTCGGGCGCGATCGGCTCGCCGCAGATTCTTCAGCACTCCGGAGTTGGCCCGGCGCACGTGTTGCGCAACGCGGGCGTTGCCGTGCTGCACGACTTGCCGGGCGTCGGTCAGAACCTGCAGGATCATCTTCAGGTACGGCTCGTGTTCCGCACGCGCGAACGCACGCTCAACGACGAGGTCAATCATCCGTTGCGCAAGGCGTGGATCGGCTTGCAATACGCGCTCTGGCGCACCGGACCGCTCACACTGGCGGCCAGCCAGGTGGCGATCTTTACGCGATCGAACCCCGCGGCCGAGCGCCCCGACATCCAGTTCCACATGCAGCCGCTGAGCGCGGACAAGCCCGGCCAGGGCGCGCATCCGTTCTCGGCGTTCACGGCGTCCGTCTGCCAGTTGCGGCCCCATAGCCGCGGCAGCGTCGAAATCCGCGGCTCCGACCCGCTCCAGTATCCTGCCATTCGCGCCAACTATCTGTCCGATCCGCGCGACCATCCCGTCGTGATCGGCGGCATTCGCGTGGCGCGCCGCATCGCCGCCGCGCCCTCGCTGGCGCCGCACATCGTGTCCGAGTTCGTGCCCGGCGAGCGGTATCAGAGCGATGCCGAGCTGCTGGATGCGGCGCGCCAGTTCAGCCAGTCCATCTATCACCCCGCGGGCACCTGCAAGATGGGCCGCGACGCGACCGCGGTCGTCGACGAGCGCCTGCGCGTGTATGGCCTCGCCGCGCTGCGCGTCGTCGATGCGTCGATCATGCCGGAGCTCGTCTCAGGCAACACCAACGCCCCCGTGATCATGATCGCGGAGAAAGCCGCCGACATGATTCTCGAGGACCACGCGAGCCTTTCCCGGCTGCAACGGGAGCATGCCGAAGCCTACCCCTGAAGTCACCCGGCGCAAGGGCTCGAGTAAGTAGTATGCGCAGCACGGCAACGACACGCAGCAAACAAAGGATACCTTACGAAAATACCTGCTTTGCAAGAGACCGCATCGCTCCAGGTGCGCCCCAAAAAGGAGACAGCCATGAACGCATTGCCCCGCACCGACGCCCGGCAGATGAGGCGCGTGGTCGTCGCGAGCCTGATCGGCGCGACCATCGAGTGGTACGACTTCTTCCTCTACGGCGTCGTCGCCGGCATCGTCTTCAACAAGCTTTATTTCCCGAGCGGCGATCCCCTCATTTCGACGATGTTCGCCTACGGCACCTTCGCGGTGGGCTTCCTGAGCCGTCCGCTCGGCGGCATCGTCTTCGGGCACTTCGGCGACCGGCTCGGCCGTAAAAGCATGCTGATCATGACGCTTTCGATCATGGGCGTCGCCACCGTGTTGATCGGCACCGTACCGACCTACGCGCAGATCGGCCTGTGGGCACCCGCGCTGCTGCTTGTCCTGCGCATTGCGCAGGGCCTGGGCCTCGGCGGCGAATGGGGCGGCGCCGTGCTGATGTCGTTCGAATACGCGCCCGAAGGCAAGCGCGGCCTCTATGCGAGCATTCCGCAGATCGGTCTCGCGATCGGGCTCTGCCTCGCGTCGGGCGTGGTCGCCCTGCTCTCCTCCGTGCTCAGCAATGCGCAGTTTCTCGCCTGGGGCTGGCGCGTGGCGTTCTTCCTTTCCTTCGCGCTCGTGGCGATCGGCATGTATATCCGCCTGCGCGTGCTGGAAACGCCCGAGTTCGAACGCGTGAAGCAACAGGGCGCCGAGGTCCGCGTGCCGATCGCCGAGGTGCTCGGCCGCTATCCCGGCAACGTGCTCGCCGGCATGGGCGCCCGTTTCATCGACGGTGTGTTCTTCAACGTCTTCGCCGTTTTCACGATCGCCTATCTCACGCAGACGCTCAAGCTCTCGCGCACCGACGCCCTGCTTGCCGTCATGGCCGCCGCGTTCACGATGATCTTCACGATTCCGTTTTTCGGGCGACTTTCGGACCGCATCGGCAGAACCCGCATCTACTTCTGGGGCTCGCTCTTCACGGGCTTGTCGTCGTTCTTCGGCTTCTGGCTCATGAAGCACAGCGGCGGCTCGCCGGTGCTCGTGTGGATCGCCGTGATCATTCCGCTCGGCGTCATTTACGCTTCTGTCTATGGGCCCGAGGCGGCGCTCTTTGCCGAGCTGTTCGACGCCAACGTGCGCTACTCCGGCATCTCGTTCGTCTATCAGTTCTCCGGCATTTTCGCGAGCGGCATCAGCCCGATCATCGCGACCTGGCTTTTGCAGCGCAACGGGGGCGATCCGTGGCTCATTTGCCTCTATACGATGTTCGCGGGTCTCGTGAGCGCGCTCTCCGCCGCGTGGGTGGGCCGTCGGCATCACTCGCGGCAACTTGCCATGAGCGGGGCGCGGTGAATGGCTCGCCGCGCTTCACGCGCGGCATTGAATGCGGCACTACATGGCAACACTACGCGGCGGCACGCACGCAACACGCGAGCAGTCCGTCGCGCAACATCGCTTCGGTTTCCGAATCGATGAAGCCGATGAAGACGATGACGCTCTCCGTCCCGTTCGCCGCCTGCTCGCCCTGTGTGGGCGGCGTCATGCGCAGCCGGCGGCCCGCGACCTGGCACACGCGCGTGCTGACGCAACCTTCTGCATCCACCACGCGCACGAAGCCTTTTGCACGCAGGATCGTGCGCGGCAGCGCCTTGAGCCACGCGCGCAGGCGCCCCTTCTCCAATACGCCGGACGCGGCGAGCGCCACGCTCGTGAAGGTGGGGAACACGCTGGCGCCTTGCCCGAGCCGCCGGTGCTGCCAGCGGCCGGCATCGGCGAGCGCGCGTGCTTGCGGCACGCTCGCGTCGAACAGCAGCGCGAGCGGCACGCGGCCGTGATCCGCGGCCACGACGATATCGGTCGCGGCGAGCGCGCGCACGTCCGAGATGGCGCGCTCGCGCGACTCGGGCGCGATGAGGTCGAGTTTCGCCACGATCACCGCGCTCGCGCTGTCGATCTGCTGCTGCGCCATCGCGCCGACCAGCGGATCGACTAGCGTGCGCACCAGTTCCGGCGCGTCGACGACCACGAGCACGGCCGTGAGACGAAACGCGCTGTTGAGCAGGCCCACCTGGGCGATCTTCGCCGGGTCCGACACACCGCTCGCTTCGATCAGCAGGAGGTCCGGGCGATCCTCGCGCGCGGCGAGGCGCGCGAGTGCATCGACGAGCGCGCCGCCGATCGTGCAGCAGATGCAGCCGTTGTCGAGTTCGATCACGTCGTCGCTGCGCGCGCGCACGAGCCGGGCGTCGATATTCACGGCGCCGAAGTCGTTGACGAGCACCGCAATGCGCTTGCCGTGCGGCGCCTCCAGCAGATGGTTGACCACCGTGGTCTTGCCCGCGCCGAGGTAGCCGCCGATCACCGCGAGGTCGATTGGCGCGCGCGCGGTCGGCGACGTCGCATTGGCGTTCATCGCGGCGCGCGCATGACGCGTCCGCCGAGCACCGTGCCCCACACCGGCACGTCTTTCAGGCGCTCGGGCGCACAGGTGCTCGGGTCTTCGTCGAGCACCGCGAAATCGGCGAACTTGCCCACCTCGATGCTGCCGATCAGGTGATCGAGGCGCAGCGTGTACGCGGCGCCGAGCGTGATCGCATGGAGCGCCTCATCGACCGTGAGCCGCTCCGCCTCGCCCAGCACGCGTCCGCTGGCCGTTTCGCGCCGCACCGCGCACCACGCGGTAAAAAGCGGGCTCAACGCCGTGATGGGCGCGTCCGAATGAAGCGCGTAGGGAATGCCCATGCGCTGCGCCGAACCGGCCGGGTCCATGCGGTTCGCACGGTCCGGGCCCATGGTCTGGCTGTAGTGAGCGTCGCCCCAATAGTAAATGTGGTTCGCGAAGAAGTTCACGCACAGGCCCAGCGCGCGGATACGCCGCAATTGCGCCGCGTCAGCCATCTGGCAGTGCTGCAGCGTGTGCCGGTGATCGGGCCGTGGATGCCGCGCGAGCAGCGTCGCAAGCGCGTCGAGCACCACTTCGGTCGCTTCGTCGCCGTTCGTGTGGATATGCAGTTGCAGGCCTGCGCAGTGGTACGGCTCGAACACCTCGACCAGCTGCTCGGGCGGAATCAGCCACAGGCCGTTGGGCTGCCCGCCCGCGTAGCCGGGCCAGCGCACGCGCGCGGTGAAGCCCTGGATCGAGCCATCGACGATGAACTTGACGGGCCCGAAGCGCAGCTTGTCGGTATTGCCCGCCATCGCCTCCAGCACGCCGGCCGCGCGTTGCGCGGGATTACGCTGCGGCGCGAACGCGGGCACGATGCGCACCGGGTAGTCGGGGTCGGCAGTGACGCTGTGCAAGGTCCGGTTGCCCTCGGGCGAAAGGTCGTTCACGAGATCGGTCGCGGTCGTCACGCCCGCGAGCTGCGCGACGCGGCCAAAGTTCCAGACCGCGTGCGGCTTCTCGCTGGCCGCGATCGCGAGCTTGCCGCCAATCACCTGGTAGATCGGGAACATCGCCGCGAATTCCTGCAGCTCGCCCGTGGGCTGGCCCCGCGCGTCGCGCGCGATGCCGTCCACGTCCGTGTCCTCGTCGATGCCCGCGAGCGCGAGCATCGCGCTGTTCACGTTCATCAAATGCACGCTCGCATGGAGGATCGCGATCGGGCGGCGCGCCGAGACCGTATCCAGTTCGCGTGTCGTCAGACGGGCCGCGCCGAAGTAGATCGGATCGAAGCCCCACGCGAGCAACGGGCCGTCGTCGCTCATGGCGCGCTCGGCTTCAGAGAGGCGTTCGAGCACCGCGTCGAGCGTGCGCAGCCCGTGCCACAGCTTGCCGTCCGGCCCACGACGGTCGTAGTAGCCCACGTAGACCGCATCCCATACCGCGCCTTCCATCAGGTGGCAATGGCCTTCGACGAGCCCGGGCATCAGCACCTTGTCGCGTAGCGTGTCGTCGCGCGCGCAGGCGCCGAACTGCGCCTCCCAGCGCGCGGCGTCCTCGCTCGTGCCAACCGCGAGAATGCGCCCCTCGCGCACGGCCACGTGCGTTGCATGCGGCTGGCCGGGGTTGAGCGTGAGGATGCGGCGCGCCGCGAAAACCGTCACCGGCTGACCGGCAGAAGAGGACGAGGCTTGCGGATTCATTGACAGGCTCAACTCCTATGAATGACGGTGCAGCGGATCGGGCATGGCATAGCGCCGCCCGGACGGCCGCAACAGGCTATGTCCCACGAAGACGACGAGTACGTTCACACCGAGGCATACGAGCCCGAGATTGATGCCGCCGAAGCCGATATGCAGCGCGTAGCACACGATCGCGAGACCCTGCCCGCAGACGATGCCGGCCGCCACCGCGCCCGGCCGCACCTGGCGCCCGGCGAGCAGGATCAGCATGCCGGGCAGGAACTGCGTGATGCCATAGTAGGTCGTGTTGATGAGCGAGAGCATGAGGTTCGGCGTGAGCAGCGTGGTGGTGATCGACACCACCAGATAGGCCACGATCACGAATTTCGCGGTGCGCTTCTGGCGCGCCTCGGGCAGGTTCGGAATGAGGTTGCGCGTGACGATCGGCCCGATCGCGAGACAGATGCCCGCCAGCACGAGCAGCCCCGAGAGCGCGGCGCCCGCCGCGACGAGGCCGAGCAGCCAGTCGGGCAGCAGATGGACGGCGGCCACGAAGAACGCGTCGTTGGGCGAGGCGAGCTTGAGGTTCGCGCTGATCGCATAGTACGAGGCCACCACGAGGAACGGGTACATCATCATGTAGAGCGGCATGGCGATCTGGGTCCGGCGGATCGTGTTGGGCCCGCGCGCGGTGAAGAAGCCCTGTGCCGCAAACGGCATCATGTAGAAGCCGAGCGACTGGAACAGCATCGTGCTCATGGAGAAGCGCAGCTGAGGCGTCGTCATCGCGTTACTCACCTGGTGGCTCGCGGCATGGAACACCTCGTGCGTGCCGCCGGCCATCCACGCGGCGGCCACGCCCGTCACGACGATCGCGAGCAGCATCAGGATGTCCTTGAGCACGGCGATCCAGGCGGAGGCGCGCACGCCGGAAATGGCGATGTAGGTAAACGCGAGCGCGGCGCAGACGACGATCAGCCAGAACGGCTGAACGTGCCAGCCGAGTCCCTTGAGCGCGGAGACGAGGCCCGTAAACTGCAGTTCGCCCCAGGGGATCAGGAACAGGATGGACGAGCCCGCCACGATCAGCTCGAGCACGCGGCTGCGATAGTGACCCTTGAAGAGGTCCGCCTGCGTAATGGCGTTGTGCTGCTTGCCGACCTCCCAGATGCGCGGCCCGATGAAATAGCCGATGGGGTAAGCGAGCAGGATGTAGCCGAGAAACCAGATGCCATAGGTCGGCCCTTTCGCATAGATGCCGCCCGGAAAGCCGACCATCGTGCCGATACTGTAGATCTCGCCGGCCGTGAGGAAGAACACGAGCGCGACGCCGAACTGGCGCGACGCGACGAAGAAGTCGTGCACGCTCTGCTTGCCGTGGCCGCGCCGGGAGCGGATGGCGAGATACAGCGAAAAGGCGATCAGGAGCGAGAAGACGAATGTGGACATGCGCGGCTCTCCAGGGGGGAGGCGGTGGGAGGGGAGGCGGAGGCGCGGATGCGGTCTGCGCAGCCGGCGCTCACTAGTTCTCGTTCGCGTAGCGGTGCCGGTCGAAGAAATGCCAGCAGGCAAAAAGGCACCCGGAGGTCACGAGGAACCACGCGAAGATCCACGCGTAGATGAAGGGCACGCCAAAGACGTAGCGGTCCTGCTGCGCGGCCACCCAGGGCAGCGCGCCGATGACGCCCAGAAAAGGCAGGCCGATTCCGATCAGATACCTGAGCATCCTTGTCTCCTTTTGCGGGCCTGGACGCCCTGCTCCGGTCGCGAGCAAGGCCAGCCAGGCCGTCTTGTTGTACCGAGTATCGGCTGACAAAAACGCGCGAGGCTAGTGCCAGTTGCGCCCTATCGTTGAGTCCAGGCTGAGTGCAGATCGCGTCCCGGACGGCGCAGCCTTGTGCGGACGCCGCTCAAGCGCCGCGCCGATAGCTGAGATAATGAAGCCGCCCCAGCCTCAAACCCCACCCCAAGGAGCCACTGTGAGCCAATCCGCATCCTCGTCCGCCCCTAATCAGGTACGTCGTGTCGCGTTCCTGGGCCTCGGCGTGATGGGCCATCCCATGGCCGGTCATCTCGCCAAAGCCGGGCTCGACGTCACGGTCTACAACCGCACCGCCGAAAAGGCCGCGCAATGGGTCGCCGAGTACGGCGGCCGCGCGGCCGCCACGCCGCGCGAAGCGGCCCAGGGCGCCGATCTGGTGCTCGCCTGCGTCGGCAACGACGACGACCTGCGCAGCATCACGCTCGGCGCGGACGGCGCCTTCGCCGGTATGACGCGCGACGCCGTATTTGCCGACCACACGACCGCCTCCGCCAACGTGGCGCGCGAGCTTTCTGCGAGCGCCGCCGAACATGGCCTGCATTTCATCGACGCGCCCGTGTCGGGCGGCCAGGCGGGCGCCCAGAACGGCAAGCTCACGATCATGTGCGGCGGCGAAGCCGCGGCCTTCGAGCGCGCGAAGCCCACGCTCGCCCATTACGGGGCGGCCGTGACGCTGGTGGGCGCGGCGGGCGCCGGCCAGCTCGCCAAGATGGTCAACCAGATCTGTATCGCGGGCCTCGTGCAGGGGCTGTCCGAGGCGATCAACTTCGGCGAGCGCTCGGGGCTCGACATGGCGCTCGTGCTCGACGTGATCGGCAAGGGCGCCGCCGCGAGCTGGCAGATGGACAACCGCGGCCAGACCATGATGGCCAACAAGTTCGACTTCGGTTTCGCCGTGGACTGGATGCGCAAGGACCTGGGCTTCTGTCTCGACGAAGCGAAGCGCAACGGCGCGGCGCTGCCGGTCACGGCGCTCGTCGACCAGTTCTACGGCGACGTGCAGCGTCTCGGCGGCAGCCGCTTCGACACGTCGAGCCTCATCTGGCGCCTGCGCAAGCTCGACGGCGGCGCATAAGGCGTACTTCGGCGGCGGCTCCCTCAAAGCCCCGGAAGCCCCCGGAAGCCTTCAGGGCCGCCGCATGCACTGCCTCACGCCTCGCACCCTGCGGGGCTCAGCGCCACCAGCGCAGCGGGCGCCGCAGCGTGTGCCGTTCGAGCCGCACCGTCGGCATGCTGTCGAGGAACGCGAAGGCCCCCGCCTCTTCCGGGCCCATGCGCCGCTCGCGTTCCTCGTCCGCCTCGACCGTGCGCGCGGTATCGATGAAGAGCGCCGCGACGATGCCCAGCGCCAGCAACCCGGCCGAGATCATGAACGGCACGTTATAGCTGCCGGTGTGCTGGATCAGATAGCCGAACACGACCGGCGACAGCATCCCCGCAATGCCGAAGCCCGTGTTCATCATGCCGCCCGCCGTACCCGCGTACTTGCCGGCGATATCGAGTGGCAGCGTCCACAGCACCGGATTCGTGATCTCGAGGAAGAAGAACGAAGCGGAGAGGAAGAGCACCGCGACCATCGGGTTCGCGACGGACACCATCGGCAGCAGGAAAGCGAGCGAGCCGCCCATGCCGGTCACGAGCACCGCGCAGCGCGCGAAACGCAGCCGGCCTGTCCACTTGAAGAGCCGGTCGGAGACCACGCCGCCGAGCGTGTCGCCCACCACGCCGGCGAGCAGCGGCAGCGCCGTGAAGAGCGCAATCTGCTTGAGGTCGAAGCCGCGCGACTCCTTCAGATACGACGGCAGCCAAGTCAGATAGACCCACAGCAACCAGCCATAGCAGAAGTCGACGAACGTGACGAGCCACATGCGCCGCACGAGCTTGCGCCACGGCGTCGCCGCGCGCTTCGCGCGGTCGCAGTCGCCCTTGCAATAGCCGATCTCGGCGGTCTCTTCGGGCGTGACGCGCCGGTTCTGCTCCGGCGAGTTCGTGAACACGAAGAGATAGAGCACCGTCCACATCAGGCTCACGATGCCAAGCAGGATGAACGCGTCGCGCCAGCCGCCCGCCACCACCACCGCGAGCACGAGCGGCGGCGTCACCGCGCCGCCCAGGCGCGCGAAGCTGTGCGTCACGCCCTGCGCGAAACCGCGTTCGCCCACCGGCATCCAGTACGTGAAAGCGCGTGTGGCCGTCGGAAACGCCCCGCCCTCGCCCACGCCGAGCGCGAAGCGCAGCCCGACCAGCATCGCGACGCTGCCGGCAAAGCCCGTGGCGAGCGTGGCCGCGCCCCAGATCAACGAGAGCACGGTGAGCACGAGTTTCGGTCCGAACTTGTCCGAAAGCCAGCCGCCGATGATCTGCATGACGGCATAGGGATAGGCGAATGCGGAAAATACCAGGCCGAGCTGCACCGCGCTCAGGCCCATTTCGTGGCGGATCAGCGGTCCCGCGACCGCGATGTTCACGCGGTCGATGTACGAAATGAAATACATCAGACACATGACCGCGAGAATGATATGGCGCGTCTTGACGCGCTGCGCGTGCTGCTTCATGTCGTCGTCTCCTGAGTCTCTCTTTTGTGTCGCCGGGTCGGATGCGCGCGTCGGCGCGCGAGGCGCGTAGTCGTGTATCAGCCCGAGGGCGTCACGAGCTTCAGCCGTTGGACCTTGCCCGAGGGGCCGCGCGGCAGTTCGTTCACGAAGCGGATCTCTTTCGGCGTTTTGTAGCGGCCCAGTTCGCGCAGGCAGTGCTCGCGCAGCTCGTCCGGGTCGGGCGCGCCCTGCCAGTGAGCCTCGCGCGCAACCACGAACGCGACGATCTCCTGCCCATAGGCGGGATCGGGCACGCCGACGGCCGCCGCGTCGAGCACGCCCGGATGGCGCAGCAGCGCCTCGTCGATCTCGCGCGGCGCAATGTTCTCGCCGCCCTTGATGATCAGTTCCTTCGAGCGGCCGTTGATATAGAAGTAGCCTTCTTCGTCGCGATAGCCGAGGTCGCCGGTGCGCAGCCAGCCATCGGCAGTGAACGCCTTCGCCGTGTCCTCGTGGCGCTTGTAGTAGCCGCACATGACCTGGGCGCCGCGCAACACGATTTCGCCGCACTCGTTCGGTCCGCATTCGCGGCCGTCACGATCGATCACGCGCGCTTCGCCGCCCGATGGCAGGCCGATGCTGCCGATCCGGCGCCGCGATGCATCGTACGGATTGCTAAAGACCGGCGCGGCGGTCTCGGTCATCCCCATCGTTTCGATGACGCCAATGCCGAAGCGCGCTTCGAATGCGCGATGATGGTCGGCAGGCAGCGCGGCAGACGCGCTGCGGCAGAACTTGAGCGCCGAGAGGTCAAGCCCGCGCGGTTCGTCGCCGTTGAGGAGATAGGCGACGATGGTCGGCACCACGTTGATCCACGTGCAGCCGTAGCTGGCGGCGTCGCGCCAGAACGTGCGCCCGGAGAAACGCGCCGTGAGCACGACCGAGCCCGCGTGCCAGAGCGGCGCAAGCAAGGTCACGACGAGGCCGTTGATGTGATAGAGCGGCAGCGATGCCAGCACGCGGTCATCGTCGGCGAGCCGGTGCTCGAGGCTGATGTTGCGCGCGTTCGCATGGAGGCTTGCGTGGCTGAGCAGCACGCCCTTCGGCGCACCGGTCGTGCCCGAGGTGTACATCAGGAGGGCGATGTCGGCAGCATCGGGCCTGGACTGGGTTTCCACGGGCGGTGATTCCAGCACCGGGAGGCTCGCGAGGCTCGACGCCGGCACGGCGCTCGCCACATCGGCGGCCGCGATTTCGAGCGCGGGCAGCACCGGCAATGCGACGGCATCCGGCTCCGTACGCACGAGCGCAATGTTGCGCGACATGCCCTGCTCGCGCAGCGCGGCAAGCGCCGCCGCGAGCGCGCCGCTGGTCTGCGCGCTCGCGAAGATCATCCGCGTATCCGAATGCTCGACGATATAGGCGAGCTGGGACGCCTGGCAAAGCAGGTTGAGCGGATGCGCGATCAGTCCGCTGTACATCGCGCCGAGCAGCAGCGTGGCAGTCTGGATGCCGTTGCCCATCAGGACCGAAACGACGTCGCCCGGCTTGAGGCCGGCGTCGCGAAAGCGGCTCTCGAGCGCGCGGCAACGCTCGAGCAGCGCGCCGAAGGTCAGCGTCGCGCCGGCCGTGGCGCGCTCCGCGGCTGCGCCGGCGTCTTCCGTGGCGCCTTCGTCGGGCGCTGCCAGCAGGAAGGGCTTGTCCGGATACTGTGCGGCGCGTGCTTCGATCAGCGCGCGGATCGTGGCGGGCGCGCTCATTGGCCGAACCTCCGGAAATAGTCGCCGAGCAAGGTGTCGAGTTCGGGAACGTGCTCCGCGATCGGGTACGCGACGCGCGTGATGTTCAGGTACCGGCGAAAGCCGAGATTGTCCGAAAAGTTGTTGCGCCCCCAGGTCCCGCAGCCCATCGAGAGCGAGAACGGCAGGCCGTTGTCGAAGTTGCCGCCCGTCGCGAAGCAATGCGCCTGGTTGACGATCACGCGCGCCACCGGCAGCGTCGAACCCAGCGTCACGGCTTCGTTCGGCTCGCCCGTGTGCAGGCCCACCGAGTGACCCGCACCCATGTACGCGTACAGGCTGCGCACGATATCCGCCGCTGCGCCGAAATCGCGCGCGCGGTAGACCGTGAGCACGGGCGCGAGCTTTTCGCCCGAAAACGGATGTGCCGCGCCGAAGCCGCTCTCCTCGACCATCAGGAACGCGCTTGCGCGCGCTGCTACGTCGTCGAGGCCGGCGGTATGCGCGATCTGCGCCGCGGATTTTGCGGTGCAACGCGACGAGAGCTTGCCATCGGTCCACATCGCCGCCTGCAATAGCGCCTTTTGCTGCGCGTCGAGCAGCACGCCGCCACAGGCGGCGAGTTCGTGCAGCATCGCGTCGTAGACTGCCTCGTCGATCACGACGCTGTTCTCCGACGAGCAGCTCGTCGCGTAGTCGAAGGTCTTCGACGCGGCGATCTTGTGCGCCGCATCGCGAAGGTTCGCCGTGCGCGTGACGATCGACGCCACGTTGCCGGCGCCCACGCCGAAGGCCGGCGTGCCGCTGGCGTAGGCCATGCGCACATTGGCCTGCGAACCCGTCGCGACCACGAGGTCGGCTTCGCGCATCAGCGCGGCGGTTGCGGCCTTGTCCACGGGCGCGGGCAGCATCTGCACGAGCGCCGGGTCCAGCCCCGCTTTGGCGAACTGCGCATGGATGAAGCCGATGAGCGCGTCGCACGCGCCATAACCCTTCGGCGAGGGCGCGACGATCACCGCATTGCCGCATTTGAGCGCGTTGATGATCTTGTTGGCGGGCGTCGCGGCCGGATTGGTGGATGGCGTGATTGCCGCGACCACCCCGACCGCGCGCGCGATTTCGACGATGCCCGTGGCCTCGTCTCGCGCAATCACGCCACAGGTCTTTTTCCCATGCAGGTCGCGCAGCAGCCCGAGCGTCTTGCGGTAGTTCTTGCGGAACTTGTCGTCGGCGTTTCCGAGCCCTGTGTCGCGCACCGCCAGCTCGGCAAGCTCGCGATTTCGGCCGGGCTCCATGATCGCCCACGCGGCCGCCGCCGCAGCGGTATCCAGGGTTGCCTGCCCGGCGAACTCGAAGGCTTGCTGCGCTGCACGCGCACGCGCCACGAGCGCGGCGATCTGCGGCGCGGGCGCTTCGGGTTTGCCCGCACCGGCGGCATTGGCAACGGTCTCTCTCACATTCATCGGCGCGCTCCGATCAAATAATTGGCTGTACTGCCAATCTATTCATCGGCGCGTGAATGCGAGTCCCGATTCCCGCACAATCGGTGACACACGGCTAGGGAGCCGCGGAATATGCGATTTTCGGGACTTTCACCAGTCCCGAAAATCGCACCGGGCGATGCACAATAACGGGAAAGCTAGCGTCGACCACACAATGCAACCGACGCAGGAGACAAGCGTGTCCACATCGAACCAATCGAATGCGGCGGCAGTCCGCGCGTTCCGCGTGCTGGAAACGCTAGCCCAGGCGGGCCATCCTTTGGCGATGATGGATCTGGTGGAGGCGCTCGGTTTGCCCAAGCAGACGGTGCACCGCATCCTGACCCAGCTTACCGACGCGTGGCTCGTCACACGCGGCGCCAACGACAAGCTGTACGAGTGTTCGCCACGCGTGAGAATGATGGCGGTGAACGTGCTGATGCATGCCGGGCCGGCGGCGGCGCGGCATCTGCTGCTCGAACAGCTCGTCGAAAAAATCGGCGAGACCTGCAATCTCACCATGCTCGCCGGCAACGACGTGGTCTATGTCGACCGCGTGGAGACCGAATGGCCGCTGCGCATGCCTCTGCAGCCGGGCTCGCACGTGCCGCTGCACTGCTCGGCAAGCGGCAAGCTGCTACTGAGCTTTCTGCCCAAGGAGCGGCGCGACCGCATGATCGACACGCTGCCGCTGCGGGCCCACTCGGAGCAAACGATCACCGACCGCGAAGCGTTGCGCAAGGAGCTGGCGGTGACACGCCGCCGGCAGCTCGCGATCAACAATCAGGAGCATTTACAGGGCTTGATCGCGATCGCCGTTCCCGTGATGCTGGACCGCAACCGTGCGTGCGCGGCGATCGCCGTCCAGGCGCCGGTCGGGCGCGTCGCGCTCGACGACCTGCTCGCCTTCGTGCCCGACCTGAGGCATGCCGCAACGGAAACCGCAAAGACGTTCCGCGAGTAGAGGGACGTGGGGCGCTCGATTTACGAACGCTGATAGTAGAGATTCTGCGGATGCCGCGCTTCAGCAAAGAAAAACCAGCGCTCCGCCACCAGGCCAGCGTACTGGATCACAGCCGCCACGCAAAACACCGCGAACGATAGCCCAACGGATCGGATGCCGCCTCCGATCGCCACGAGGCAGAAGGGAGCGAGGAACGCCGCGATCAGGAACGTCCACTTGATGCGTCTGAGCGCGCGGGGCGTCTTGCCATGAAAGAACTCGCGCAGATTGAAGGCACCCGCCGTAAACCCGCGCGACTTCTGCTCGACATGTTGCGCGCGAATGCCGGTCGCGCTTTGCACGGTCGATTTCGGGCGCAGGCGCGCATTGCGGACCAGCGAGGCCGTGCGCGACGCGCAGCCCGCCAGCGTCAACACGCATGCGCAGACGGCAAGCGGCACCGCCATGGCCGGTGCGAATCTCGCGGCGCATGCGGTCGCGAGCGTGAAGCCGGACGCGCAGCCGAGCAATACGAAATTGACCAGCGTGAGCGGCGTCGCCCATTCCTGGAGAAAGCGCAGGCACGCGTAGATCATCGCGGTGCACACGAACAGCAGCAGGCTCGCGACGACAGCCACGCCCCCTATTGCCAGGGAATACGAGGCCCCTAGCAGGTGCGCGAGACCATAGGCGAACGTGCAGGCCAGAAACGCGGGAAGACAAAGGCATTCGCGCGACAGCCACGAGGTGCGCCACATCGCAATGGCCCGCCATGCCCGCTCGGGATGGCCGAGATGAAAGAACGACGCAACGAGCCCCAATGCGCCCAGTGCGCATGAAAGCGCCGCACCGACGACATAGAACATCGCCGGAACCGCCGCCACATCGCCGAAGCCAAGCCGTTGCGCCAGCTCCACGCCGACGAGCGCGATCAGCAACCCCTGGCCCGCCCCGCTCAGCGTGGTGAGAAACACCACTGAAAATGCCGGATTCATACCGTTCTCCACTTTTCGATTCGGCGCGCGCCATGCGAGCACGCGCAGACGTGCTCACACGCGCGTAGCGATCGACGCGAGATTGAGCGCGCCGTGTTCGGCCTGCGTTTCCAGCGTATCGGTCTCTCCCGCGCCCGATGTCTTGCACGAACACGAGCCGCTGCCGCAGGACGTCACTGTTTGGCGCGGCAAATAGTGATTCGACGGCCGGGTTCCCCACTCGGGCATCAGCTGATAGCCGCCCCGTTCGCGGATCGCCTTCGACACGACCGACTCAGGATCGTGAATGTCGCCAAAGAGGCGCGCCGAGGTCGGGCACGCCAGCACGCACGCGGGCTTGCGGTCGCGCTCCGGCAGGGCTTCGTTGTAGATGCGGTCGGAACACAGCGTGCACTTGGTCATTTCCTTGCGCGCTTCGTCGATTTCCCGCGCGGCGTAGGGGCAGGCCCACGCGCAGTACTTGCAGCCGATGCAGCGGTCGTAGTCGACCAGCACGAGGCCGTCTTCCTTGCGCTTGTAGCTTGCCCCGGTCGGACAGACCGGCACGCACGGCGGGTCCTCGCAGTGCAGGCAGGACTTGGGGAAATGAATGGTGTCGGCAAGCGGAAACTCGCCGGCTTCGAACGTCTGCACCCGGTTGAAGAACGTGCCCGATGGATCGGCGTCATACGGGCGAAAGTCGGCGAGACTGCCCGCCTCGCCCGACGTGTTCCATTCCTTGCAGCTCGTCACGCACGCGTGGCAGCCCACGCAGACGTTCAGATCGATCACGAGCGCCATCTGTGTCATCGCATGCTCTCCGTTTCACTTGCGTTGCGCGGCCTTCGCAAGACGCGCGGCAAACTCGCCGCGCCCGGCGAAATACGTCTGCACGACGCGATGGATGAGGCCCCCCGCCCCCGTGCCGACGGAGCCGGGCAGCGCGGGCATGGGGGCGAACTGCGGCAGCGTGTGGTCGGCGTGAGCCTCCGCCGGATAGATGCGCACGCGCACGTCGTACCACGCGGCTTGCCCCGTGATCGGATCGGAGTTCGACGTGCGCGTGTGATCGGCGTGCTTGACGGGAATTTCGTCCGCGATCAGGTGGTTCAGCAGGAAGCCGCGCTGCGACTCATTGGCCTCGGGTCCGAGATTCCACGCGCCCGCCGACTTGCCGATGGCGTTCCACGTCCAGACCGTGCCCGGCTCGACCGCTTCGCTGTAGCGCGCGAGGCAGCGCACCTTGCCCCATTGCGATTCGACGTAGATCCAGCCGCCGTCCTCGATGCCCTGCGCCGCCGCCGTGCGCGGATTCATGTACAGATAGTTCTCGCCATGAATCTGCCGCAGCCAGGCGTTCTGCGAGTCCCACGAGTGGTACATCGCCATGGGACGCTGCGTGACGGCCGCGAGCGGATACTGCGCGTGATCGGTCGTATCGTGCTCGAGCGGCGGATGCCAGAACGGCAGCGGGTCGAAGTACCGTTCGATGCGCGCGCGCAAATGCTCGGGCGGTTGCCGGCCTTTCGTCTTGCCCTGTGCCGCGAGCCGGAACTTCTGCATCACGTCCGAGTAAAGCGCGATGACGATCGGCTCGTTGAACTTGCGAAAACCCTTTTCGACGGCGAAGTCCAAATAAGGCCCGTTGCAGTTGCGCATGTACTGCAGCGACTCGGGCAGCGTGTAGTGGTAGACGCAGTTGTGCTTCGCGTACTCCTCCCACTGCCGCGGGTTCGGTTCGCCAACCAGCGCCTTGTCGCCGTCCTTGCCGCGCCAGCCGATCAGGAAGCCCACGCCCGAGCCGGGCGCCGTCTGGTGATTGATGATGAAGTCCGGATAGTCGCGGTATTTGCGCGTGCCTTCGGGCGTCGTGAACGCCGGCAGTTTCAGGCGGCTCGCCAGCTCGACTAGCACTTCCTGGAACGGCTTGCATTCGCCCGTCGGCGGGACGACGGGCACGCGCACGGAGTCTACCGGACCGTCGAATTCGGAAATGGGCCGGTCGAGCATCGACATCGCGTCGTGGCGTTCGAGGTAGGTCGTGTCAGGCAGAATCAGGTCGGCGAATGCCGTCATCTCCGACTGGAACGCATCGCACACCACGATGAACGGAATCTTGTACTCGCCGTTCTCGTGCTTGTCCGCAAGCATCTTGCGGACTTCCACTGTGTTCATCGACGAATTCCACGCCATGTTGGCCATGAAGATCAACAGCGTATCGATGGGATACGGATCGCCCCGCCACGCGTTCGTAATGACGCTATGCATCAAACCATGCACGGCGAGCGGGTACTCCCACGAAAACGCCTTGTCGATGCGCACGGGCTCGCCCTTGGCGTCAATAAACAGATCTTCCGGCGCGGCGGGCCAGCCCAGCGGACCGTTCGCGAGCGGCGTGTTCGGCTTCACGTCGTCGGGGCTGTTGGGCGGCTTCGCCGAGGGCGGCACGGCGCGCGGATAAGGCGACTTGTGCCGGAAACCGCCGGGCCGGTCGATGGTGCCGAGCAGCGACATCAGCACGGCGAGCCCGCGTATCGACTGAAAGCCGTTCGAGTGAGCGGCGAGCCCGCGCATGGCGTGAAAGGCAATGGGCGCGCCCGTCACGGATTCGTGCGTCTCGCCCCAGGCGTCGGTCCACTGAATCGGCAAGGTGACCTTCTGATCGCGCGCGACATCGGCCATTTCCTGGGCCAGCCGGCGGATCGTGGGTGCGGGAATGCCGGTGATCTGCGCCGCCCACTCAGGCGTGCAGTCGGCAACCTGCTCACGCAGCAACTCGAACGACGGCGCGACGGGCGTGCCGTCTGCGAGCGTATAGCGCCCTTCCAGCGCGGGGCGCACGCCCGGCGCGTGATGCGGCACTTCGCGCTGGCTCGCGGCGTCCCACCACAGGTGGTTCTGCGGAAAGAGCCGATTGCGCGCTTCCACTGCCGGGTCCTGCACGAACAGGCCGTACGTATCGCTGTCGGCGCGCATGTCGAGCAGTTCACCGGCGTTCGTATAGCGCTCGACGAACTCGCGGTCGTACGCATTCCGTTCGATCAGCTCACGCATGAGCGCCATGAACAGCGCGCCATCCGTGCCGGGACGGATCGGCACCCATTCATCGGCGATTGCCGCGTAGCCCGTGCGGATTGGATTGATGGCGATGAAGCGGCCGCCCGCGCGCTTGAACTTCGAAATCGCAATCTTCAGCGGATTCGAGTGATGGTCCTCTGCCGTGCCGATCATGAAGAACAGCCGGGCGCGGTCGAGGTCCGGTCCACCGAATTCCCAGAACGAACCGCCCATCGTATAGATCATGCCGGCCGCCATGTTCGCCGAGCAGAAGCCGCCGTGCGCCGCATAGTTTGGGGTGCCGAACTGTTTGGCGAACAAACCCGTCAGCGCCTGCATCTGGTCGCGGCCCGTGAAGAGCGCGAATTGCCTCGGGTCGGTCGCGCGCAAATGCGCGAGGCGCTTTTCCAGCATGTCGAACGCGGCTTCCCAGGAGATGGGCTCGAACTGGGCGGTGCCGCGCAGGGCGTCCGGTTTGCGCAGCAGAGGCTGCGTGAGGCGCGCCGGCGAATACTGCTTCATGATGCCCGACGAGCCTTTGGCGCAGATCACACCCTGATTAAGCGGATGGTCGGGATTGCCGTCGATATAACGAACCTCGCCGTCGCGAAGATGCACGCGTATGCCACAGCGGCACGCGCACATGTAGCACGTCGTGGTCTTGACCTCGAGCTTCTCATTCTGCGTGCGGGGCTGATGTTCCATCGCTCCTCCAGATACGCTTGCGGTGCGGCTGCACAAACTCTGTGCCGACAATGAATATCGTATAAATGTGTGGCCAATAGAAAAACTCGCAATTTGCGATCTCATTCATCAGCCCGCCCGATAGTTGCGGGCGGCGCGCGTGGCTTGACGTCTGGATTCGGGACTGGACGGGGCTGCGGGGAGCGAGGCCGCTCGGCGGCAGAGCGCGTTACGCGCGAACGAGCGTGGGTTGCTTCACTTCATGACCGAACAGGAGATTGACGATTTCCCGTGTCTCATGACAGACGCCATCTGTATCGTATGAGCCGATTGTTGCCCGCCCCTGTGCGCCCGTTCGATCGCCTGGCACACCCGTGGTTGGGGCAGCAACGATCGAGCCCGAAGTGAGGGCGATACGGGGTCGGTACTAAAAAGTGCATCGCGCCGCTCGCGAGGCGGTTCTTATACGGGCGCGATAGCCGGTTGTGGTTGGTGATTCAGTGCCATCCACTCGCTGAAGCGCTTCACCTTCGGCTGATGCGCCACGCACTCGGGATAGACAAAGTAATAGCGGGCGCCCGTTTCGATCACTCTGTCGAACGGCATGACAAGCCGCTTCGCCACGAGGTCGTCATCGACCAGCGTCCGGTCGCCGATCGCAATGCCGAAGCCTTGCATGGCCGCGTTTGTCGCCAGATCGAGAGTTTCGAAACTCGGCCCCATGTTCGCGTCCACCTGGGTCGCGCCGACCTGATCGAGCCATTGTCTCCAGTCGCGATGGTCTCGCGTCGGGTGCAGCAGCGTGAATTGCGAGAGATCGTCGAACTGTGCGAGCGGCTTGCTGTTCAGCAGTTCCGGCGCGCAGACCGGCGTAATCTGCTCGTCGAACAGCGGCACCGCGTGAACACCGGCCCCTGGGGACGAACCGTAGATGATCGCGGCGTCGAACGGCTCGGCCTGGAAGTCGACGTCGTGCTGCCAGGTTGCCGTGATCTGCACCAGCAAGTCGGGGTGTTCGCCCTGAAACCGCATGATTCTCGGCAACATCCAGCGCATGATGCAGGTCGGCACCTTCATGGCGAGATCCGTGCGCTGCCGCGTCAAGCGCAGCGACATCTCTTCGATACGCGCGAGCCCCTCCTTCACGACGGGCAGCAGCATCTCGCCCTCGGTCGTCAGGGTGAGTCCCTTCTTTCCTCTGATGAAAAGCGGAAACTTGTAGTAGTCCTCCAGCGCGAGGACCTGGCGGCTCACCGCTCCCTGCGTGAGACACAGATGTTCCGCAGCACAGGTGAAGCTGCGGTGGCGGGCAACCACTTCGAATACCTGCAGTGCGTTGAGTGGAGGAAGGCGTCGCATGGGATTCGCGTATCCGGTTTGATGGAAACGGGCTAGTGAAGGATCTTTGAAAGGAAGTCCTTCGCACGGCTGGACTTCGGCTGTGCAAAGAACGCCTCCTTGAGATCGTCTTCGACGATACACCCCTGGTCCATGAAGATCACGCGATTCGCCACCTTCTTCGCGAAGCCCATCTCATGCGTGACGCACATCATCGTCATGCCTTCCTGAGCGAGTTCGACCATGACGTCCAGCACCTCGTTGATCATCTCCGGATCGAGTGCCGAGGTTGGTTCGTCGAACAGCATCGCGATCGGGTCCATCGACAACGCCCGGGCGATCGCGACACGCTGCTGCTGACCGCCGGAGAGCTGGCCGGGAAACTTGTCCGCATGAGCGCGCAAGCCCACGCGTTGCAGCAGCCCCAAGGCCTTTTGGGCGGCCTCGTCCTTGCGCCGGCCGAGCACCTTCACCTGTGCGAGCGTGAGATTTTCGGTAATCGACATATGCGGGAATAGTTCGAAATGCTGAAAAACCATGCCCACTTTCGAGCGCAGCTTCGACAGATTGGTCTTCCTGTCGCCAACCGACTCGCCGTTGATCCTGATCTCGCCGTTCTGAAACGGTTCGAGGCCATTGACCGTCTTGATGAGCGTCGATTTTCCCGAGCCCGACGGGCCGCATACCACGACGACTTCGCCTTTTTTCACTTCCGTCGTGCAGTCGGTGAGCACCTGGAACTGACCGTACCACTTCGATACGTTGCTAATGGTAATCATGTGGAAACCTGCTTCTGAAGAGCGTTGAAGTTCATGCGTTCAGCGGTGCCGGGCACGCTGGTAGCGGCCTTCGAGCACGCGCGCATACCACGTGAGCGGAAAGCACATCGCGAAGTACAGCAGTGCGACCATTGCGTAGATCGGGAACGGACGAAACACGGCGTTCGTGATCATGGTTCCGGTCTTGGTCAGCTCGGTCAGGCCGATGATCGACGTGAGCGCCGTACTCTTCACCACCTGGACGAGAAAGCCGACCGTGGGCGGCACGGCGATCTTCCATGCCTGCGGCCAGACGACGTAACGCAGTTGCTGAGGCCATGTCATGCCGAGACTGGCCGCGGCGCTCCACTGCCCTCGCGGCACGGCTTCGACGCACCCGCGCCAGATGTCGGCCAGATAGGCGCTCGTGTAGAGGGTCAGCGTCACCGTTGCGGCCAGCCACGGCGAAACTTCGATTCCCACGAGCGGCAGCCCGAAGAACGCGAGAAAGAGCTGCATCAGCAGTGGCGTGCCTTGAAACAGCTCGACGTACAGCACGGCGATGCGGCGCAGCCACGCCAACGGCGACACGCGCATCGCCAGCAGCACGAGACCCGCGATGCCGCCTCCAACGAACGCGCAAAGCGAGAGCAGAACGGTCCAGCGCGCGGCGAGCAGCAGATTGCGCGCGATATCCCAGAGAGTGAACTCGACCATTACGAACGCTCCTTCGAAAGGCTGGATGCAGCCATGCGGGCGCGACCGGAAAGCCACGCACGCAGGGGGGCGCGCGAGGCGCCGGCGCCGCGCGCCGTGCGCCCGGCGAAGAGGCCTTTGCCAAGCCGGTTGATGAGCAGCCGCAGCACGATCGACAGCAGGAGATAGATCACCGTGACGATCACGTAGCTCTCGAACGAGCGGAAGTTGCGCGACTGGATGAAATTGGCTGCGTACGTCAGGTCGGGCACGGAGATCTGCGAGACGACGGCCGAGCCGAGCATGACGATCAGCACCTGGCCCAGCAGCGCCGGGAAGACGTTGGCGAGCGCCTGGGGCAGCACGACGTGGCGGAACACCTGCCGCCCCTGCAAGCCGAGCGCCATTGCCGCCTGGCGCTGGCCGCGAGGGATCGAGTCGATGCCGGCGCGCACGATCTCGGTCGCGTAGGCCCCCAAATTAACGGTCATCGCCAATACCGCCGCCTGCATCTCGTTGATCTGCACACCCAGACCCGGCAGCCCGAAAAACACGAAAAAGAGCTGCACGAGAAAAGGCGTATTGCGGATCAGCTCGACGTAGGACGCAACCAGCGCGCGCACCCACTTCGGGCCCGCGACGGCAAGGCTCGCGCCGGCAATGCCGAGCAAGCCGCCCAGCACGGTCGAGACCGCCGTCAGGCCTAGCGTCACTTCCACGCCGCGCGCCAGCATGCCCGCGTAAAGACCGAAGTCACTAAAGTCGAATGTGTAGGTCATCGCTGCGCCGTCTGTCGTTAGGTAAGCGGAAGCCGGAGCGCGTCAGAGACTAGCCGGCAGCGGAGCACGCAGCCACTTGAGCGAGATGGCGTTCATCGAGCCGTCCTTCTTTGCGGCCGCGATGGCGTCGTCGACCTTCTGCTTCAGGCGCGGCTCGTTCTTGTTCAGGCCCACGTGATCTGGAGAGCTGAACAACGAGAACTTCTGCTCCGGATCGTTGGCGGGATGACGGGCCATGATGGTCGCGCCAACATCGTTGCCAACCACGAGCAGTTGAGCCTGACCGGACAGGAATGCGGAAATCGCGCCGTTCGGGTCGTCGAAGCGCTTGATGACCGCCGAGGGCGGCGCCACCTTGGACACACTCAGATCTTCGAGCGTGCCGCGCGCGACGGCGACCGTCTTGCCAGCCAGATCGCCCGCATTCTTCACCGCCAGCGATTTCGGTCCGAATACCGCGAGATAGTACGGCGCATACGGCTGCGAGAAGTCGATTACCTTCGCGCGCTCAGGCGTCTGGCCAACCGAGAGCAGCATGTCCGCCTTGTGATCCGCCAGATAGGCCATGCGGTTGTCGCCCGTCACCTGCACGAGTTCGACCTTCGCGTTCAAGGCCTTGCCGATCAGGTTGGCCACGTCGATGTCGTAGCCCTGCGGCTTCATGTCGGGCCCGATCGACCCAAACGGCGGATAGTCCTCGAATACGCCGACACGCACGACGCCCGATTTCGCAATCGTGTCGAGGGCGTCCGCATGTGCGAGCGGTGCGAACGCGCTGAGGGCAGCCGTGCCGGCAAGCGCGAAGGCTGCGATGGTGCGAGCCGCCAGGCGCTGCATGGGGCTCGTGGTGACGTGAGTGGTGTTCATGACGGGTATCTCCTTCCAACGGCTTCTCTGGGGGGTAAAAAGGTTCATTGCGGGGTTTCAATGTCCGGTGTGCGCCGGAATCAGCCTGCACGCGTGGGCCGGCATCTCGGCGAGCACTGGCCGCCCCACTTCGAGGTCCGGCGTCTCGCGGGGCGTGGTGGCGGCGGTGAGCGTGAAGCCGTCGCAATCGATCGTCGCTTCGATCTGCGCGCCCACGTCACGGACAAACGTCACCTTGCCGGCAACGACGTTCGGACCGCGATTCGCACTCATGGGCCGCACACACACGTCTTCCGGGCGAATCAGCAGGCGGATGTCGCCCGAGCGCTCCGGCGTGCGCATGGCGGCATTGACGGCGATCCGCTGGCCGCCCGGCAGCGCGATGCCAGTGTCGGCTTCGAGCGTCACGGGCAAGATGTTGCCGAGGCCGATGAAGTCCGCCACGAATTCGTTCACGGGGTCCCGGTAAATGTCGAGCGGCCTGCCGACCTGGGCGATACGCCCTCTCTGCATCACGACGATCTCGTCGGCCATCGTCATCGCTTCGCGCTGGTCATGCGTGACCATGATCGTCGTGATGCCAAGCCGCTGTTGCAGCAGGCGAATCTCGACCTGCATCGCTTCACGCAGCTTCGCGTCCAGCGCCGAGAGGGGCTCGTCGAGCAGCAACAGTTTCGGCGACGAGGCAATCGCACGTGCAATCGCCACGCGCTGGCGTTGGCCGCCGGAAAGCTGCGTAACGGGCCGGTTCGCCATGTGCGGAAGCTGGATCAGTTCGAGCAGTTCCGCCACGCGCTTCGCTTGTGCGCTCTTGTCGACACCGCGCAAGCGCAGCGGATAAGCGACATTGCCGGCAACGGTCATATGCGGAAACAACGCGAGCGACTGAAACACCATGCCGAAGTCGCGCCGGTTGGCCGGCACATGCGTGAGGTCGCGGCCCGCGAACATCACCGATCCGGAAGTCGGCGTCTCCAGGCCCGCGATGATACGCAGCAGGGTTGTCTTGCCGCAGCCGGATGGCCCGAGAAAACACACCAGCTTGCCGTCCGGAACGTTGAGATCGACGTGGTCGACCGCGCACGCGTTCTGAAAGCGCTTGGTGATGGCCTGCAAAGACAGATGGGTCATGAGAGTTCCTTTGTGCCCCGGGGGTCGCGTGAGAGGCGGCGATCAGAGCGCCACGCCTTCGTCGCCGACGAGCTTTTCGAGCAGCCAGATCAAGGCAAAGTCGATCAGCACGATGAAGACCGCGAACGAAAACACGGTTGGGTCGAGCGACGAAACGGTGCGGCTATAGAGCCAGACAGGCAGCGTCATCGTGTTGATGCCATAGAGGAAGAACGTCACCGTGAATTCGTTAAACGAAATGATGAACGCGAACAGCATGCCGGCGAGAATGCCGGGGCGCATGAGCGGCAGCACGACGTCCACGAGCGCACGCCGCGGACTCGCGCCCATCACGCAGGCGGCTTCCTCGAATTCCGGTCCGATCGACGCAACCGATGCCGCGCAGTTCTTCACCGTGAACGGCAGCGCGAGGATGACGTGCGCAATGACGAGCCGCCCCACGCCCAGTTCCACCGGCAGGACATTGAAGACGAGCAGCAGCGAAAGCCCCAGCATCACGAGCGGATAAACCAGCGGCAGCGCGACCAGTTGCTCGATCACGGCCTTGCCGCGAAAGCGATAGCGCGAGAGCGCATAAGCAGCGGGCACGGAGACGGCGGTGGCGATGAACATCGTTGAAACCGCTACGACGAGGCTCGTCGTAAGCGCGGTGCCCATGGACAGCACGTCGCTCGCATCGGGCGACACGAAGGTGTGCCATGCGGCCCGATACCAGTGAAAGCCGAAGCTCTGCGGCGGAAATTCGAGCGTGTCGGAATTGCCGAACGACATCGTGATCATCGTCAGAATCGGCAGCGCGGCGAGAACGAGCACGATCGTCGCAAACAATCCGGTCACGCGACTGAGGCGGCCGGGCATCGTCAGGGGGATACGCAAGGCATTCATGAGCGGGACTCCGCGTGGCGTTGCAGGTTGCGCACGAGCCGCTGCGAGATGGCCATCACCGCAAGCGTCGCGGCCATCAGAACGACACCCGAGGCAGACGCGGCGGGCCAGTTCAGCAACGGCGCGACCTGATCGTGCACCAGCACGGCGAGCATCGGCACCCGGCGTCCGCCCAGCAGCAACGGCACCGCGAAGGCGCTCGCGTTATAGGCGAACACGAGCAAGGCACCTGAGACGATGCCAGGCATCGCCAACGGCAGCATCACGTGGCGCAGCGTCTGCCAGCGGCTTGCGCCGAGGGTAGCCGCCGCTTCCTCGTAAGAGCGCGACACCGCGCGCATCGCGCTCGATATGGGAAGCACGGCGAGCGGAAAGGCCGTTTGAATCAGTCCGAGCAGCACGCCGTTCTCGCGATACAGCCACAACACCGGACGCTCGATCAGGCCGGTGGCCATCAGCGTGTGATTGACGAGGCCCGCGGGCCCCAGTATCACGAGCCATCCGTAGCCCTGCAGCAGCAGGTTGACCAGCAGCGGCAGCAGCACGCCGGCCAGCAGGAGGCGCCGCGCGGTGCGCGACTGCGTACGCGCCATCGCGAGTGCCACGGGAATCGCCAGCACGACGGCAACGATCATGCTCTGGAAGGCGAGCCGCAAGGTCAGCCAGAGCGAGCGCAGGAAGTAGGCGTCCCCGAGATCGACGTAATTCTGCAGCGTGAAGGCATGCCACTCGTTGCCTGGGAGACCGAAGCTCATGCGCAGCACGGCGAGCGCCGCCGCGATCAGCACGGCGAGAAACGCGAGGATCGGTGCGAGCAGCAGCAACGGCGGCACGCGCGGCAGCGCCGTTGCGGTACTGTGCTGGGCCGTCGATTCCCCGGCAGGCGCAGGCGTGCCCGCGCGGCGTGAAGAGAGGGCTGACATGGCGCTCACGCGGAAAATATCTCGGTAAAGCGCTTGATCCACGCAGGCTGCAACGCGGCGAGCGCCTTGTCGTCGTGAAGCACGGCCTTCTCGGCGATCTGCTGCGGCGACGGCACGAAGGCGCGGCTTTCGGCGGGAATGACCGCGCGCGAGTTCACCGGACCGTTGAGCACGTCGGCGGCCATGCGGCCCTGCACGCCGGCATCGAGCGAATGATTGATGAAAGCGTGGATGAGATCGATATCGCCGGGATGTGACTTCGGAATCACCGTAAACATCAGCTGTGTCGCGAAGCCCTCTTTCATGCCGTAAGTCACGGCCATCTTGTACTCGGGCTTGCGGATCTGCTCCGGGAAGAACGCCGGTGCATAGATGCCGCCAATGTCGAGCGAGCCGGTGCGGAACAGATCGGCGACCTGGTTCGGGTTTTCGCCGAGTGTCAGCACGCGGTCCTTCAACTGGGCGAGCTTCTTGAAGCCCGGATCGATATTCTGCTGCGAGCCGCCCGCCATCTTCGCCGCGATGATCGCCAGATCGACCGCTTCCGCCCACTCTGGCGGCGGCAGGAACAGGCGTCCCGCATACTTCGGATCCCAAAGGGCTTCGTACGTCGAGGGTGCGGTCTTCACGGTCGACGTGTTGTAGATGAGGCCGTCCGACCACAGCAGGTAGCCGACGCCGAATCCGTTGGCGCCCGTGCGGTATTGCGGCGCGACGTCTTTCAGGTTCGGCAGCTTGTTCAGGTCCGGCTTCATCAGCAGGCCCGCATCGGCTAGACCCGAGGCGCCGACGCCGGCAAGCGTGATCACGTCGTAGGTCGGCCGGTCGCCGGCAGCCTTGAGTTTCGCGACCATGCCGGAGGTACCATCGGCGCGGTCGGCGATGACCTGTGCGCCGGTCTTCTGGCTGAACGTGGCGGCGATGTTGCGCAAGGCCGCCGCGCCGGTATCGTCGGACCAGGTGAGCAGCCGCAGGGTCTTGCCCGCGTAGCTCTTCTCCTGTGCCCTGGCAGTACTGATGAACGGCATGGGCAACGCCGATGCCGCCAGAGCCGTGCCGATTGCCTGAATGGCCTGCCTTCTCCCCAGCTTGATCCCCTGCATGGTCATCTCCTGATTGAACCGTATGGGCGCTGCCCAATGCGCGCTGCCATTACCAAAAATCACGCGAGCGTGCTGCGTGAATGGACTCTACGTGCGTCAAAAACCCGCAACAAACGAAATCTCTGCATGCGCGCCATGACAAAAGCTCATGCACCGCGAACGCAATCCGGAGCGCCGGTGGCCCCGGCGGGCATGAGCACCTGCTTGACTTCCTGGAAGGCCGCGAGCCCGAACGGACCCAGTTCGCGCCCGATGCTGCTGCGCTTGTAGCCACCCCATGAGGTCTGAGGAAAGATGACCTGCGGCGCGTTGATCCACACGACGCCCGCTTCCAGCTCGGCCGCCACTCGCCTGCCCCGCCCGGCGTCGCGCGTGACGACCGTGGCGACCAGGCCGAACTCGGTATCGTTGGCCGCGCCGATGGCCTCGTCTTCGGTATCGAAGCTGCGCAGGCACAGCACGGGGCCAAAGATTTCCTCGCGCCACAGCGGGCTTTCGGCCGGGATATCGACGAACATCGTCGGCTTCACGAAGTAGCCGGGGCCGGCCGGCGCCTCGCCTTCGATCACGAGGCGCGCGCCGTCGGCCTTGCCGCGCGCGATATAACGCTGCACACGGTCGTACTGCGCGCGGTTGGTGAGTGGCCCCATTTGGACGCCGGGGGTGAATGGATCGCCAACAACCGTGCGCGTTGCGCGGTCGGCGAGACGCGCGGCAAGTGCCTCCGCTATCGGTCGTTCGACCAGCACGCGCGAAGTGGCCGAGCACATCTGGCCGCCATTGAAGAACGCGCCGCCCGCAACGAGGTCGGTGGCGAGATCGAGATCGGCATCGGCGAACACGATGATGGAGGACTTTCCGCCCAGCTCCAGACTCACGCCCTTGATCGTGTCCGCGGCGGCTTTCATGACCTGCGCGCCAACGGCCGTGCTCCCGGTAAAGGAAACCTTCGCGACGAGCGGGTGTGCCGCCAACGGCGCCCCGACTTCGGTGCCCGTGCCCGTCACGACGTTGACCACGCCTGCCGGCACACCGGCGTCCGCGATGATCGCCGCAAGCTCCAGTTCGGGCAGCGGCGTTATTTCGGAGGGCTTGAGAATGACCGTGCAGCCGGCCGCAAGCGCGGGCGCGAGCTTCCACGCCGTGGTGACCATCGGGAAATTCCACGGCACGATCAGCGCGACCACGCCCGCCGGCTCGCGCCGGACGGTCGCCTGATAGTCGTCGTTGGGAAGCGCGACCCCGGATGCGCCGATTGCGTCGAGTTCTTCGGCGAGGCCCGCGTAGTACTCGAACGTCGCGATGACGTCGCTCACGTCGATTCGCGCTTCGTCCAGCGGTTTGCCGTTGTTGAGCGACTGGAGCGCCGCAAGACGCTCGCGCCGCTCGCTCACGCCGCTCGCGATCGCACGGAGCAAGATGGCACGCTGCGCGCCGGTGGTCTTTTTCCAGCTGCGGAAGGCCCGCGCGGCGGCACGCACCGCGCAATCGACATCGGCGGCGTTGCCGGCCTCGACCTGGGCAATCGTTTCCTCGGTCGATGGGTTGACGACCGGCAGACGCTGCCCGCCCTCACTCGCGCACCAGAAGCCGTCGATGTAGAGCTGCGTACGCAGCGCGACGCCAGGCTCGAACCCTTCGTGCTGCTTCATGACGGCACCCGTGCAAACCAGTCGGCTTCGTTCACTTCGATCACGGTGGGGATTTCGCGCGATACGGCCTGCTGCAGCTCGGCGGCAAGCGCATCGGGCGTATCCACGCGAGCGCCCACGCAGCCGAACCCGCGCGCCAGCGCGAGAAAATCCGGCGTATGGATATCGACGCCGACCGGCACGATGTCGCGCGCCGTCATGTACCGCCGTATCTCGCCATAGCCAAAGTTGTTCCACAAGAGAACCACCACGGGCACCCTGGCTTCGACGGCGCTGGCGAGTTCCGGCAGCGTGAACTGCAGCCCGCCGTCGCCGATCAGGCAAACCACGGGGCGATCAGGCGCGGCGAGCTTCGCGCCAACCGCCGCGGGAAGCCCGTAGCCCAGCGTGCCGTAGCCGGTCGACGAGTTGAACCATGAACGCGGTTGCGGTGCGTCGTGCACGAAGTTGCCCGCATACACGGGGCTGGTCGAGTCGCCCGCGATGATGACGTGTGGCAACGCGGCGGTAATCGTATCGACAAGGCGCTTCTGCGAGCGCGTCGGCGCGTCGTAGCTGGCCTCCACGGCCTGCCGCGCGAGCGCAACCCGCTGCGCGCCCCAGTCATGCTGACGCGCCGCCGTGATACATTCATGCAGCCGTGTCGACAGGCTGCCAAGCGCTTGCCGCGAATCGGCGGCGATAGCCACATCGGGACTGAAGTTGCGCATCAGTTGCTGCGCGTCGATGTCGATGCGGATTAACCGGCCTTCGATCGAAAAGCCGCCGTCGAACACCACGTCATAGTCGGTTTCGCCCAACTCGGTGCCGACCGCGAGCACGACGTCCGCTTCGCGGGCCAGCGCCCGCGTTGGCGGCAGCGATTGCGTCGAGCCGAGCAGCAGCGGGTGTCCCGGCGGCAGCAGTCCCTTGGCGTTGATCGTCAGCGCGATCGGCGCCTGCAGGCGCTCGGCGAGTTCCTGCAGTTCGGCCGCGGCGTGCAGCGCGCCACCGCCTGCGAGAATCAGCGGCCGTCGGGCCGAGGCGAGCAGGTCTGCCGCCGCAGCGAGGGCGGCCGGGCAGCCTGCCGGCTTCGCTGGCAGCACGGCTGGCATCAGGTTCATGCCGCGAGCGGGCGCGACGATCACGTCCAGCGGAATCTCGATGTGCACGGGTCGCGGCCGCGCGCCGCCGAAAACGGCAAATGCCCGGGCCAGCACCTGGGGCAGTTCCGCGGCATCGAGCAGCGTGTGCGAGAACGCGGTGAGCCCGGCGAACACGCCGCGCTGCGACGGCAGTTCGTGCAGGCGCCCGTCTCCGTTGCCGAGTTCGCGGCGTGCATTGACGCTCGAAATCACCAGCATCGGAATGGAGTCGGCATAGGCCTGCGCCATCGCGGTCGCGATGTTCGTCATACCCGGCCCGGTGATGATGAAGCACACGCCCGGTTTTCCGGTCACGCGTGCATAGCCGTCCGCCATGAAGCCCGCACCCTGCTCATGGCGCGGCGTGACGTGGCGAAGGGACGAAGCGGCTAGACCCCGATAAAGCTCGACCGTATGCACGCCCGGGATGCCGAAAACGTACTGGACGCCGTATCCTTCGAGCAGGGTGACGAGCGCCTCTGCGCAGGTCAGGCCCGTTGTATGGGGCCATTGAATTGGCCGCGCGCCGGCTTCCTCGAAGCTGGCGGTAAATTCCGGATAGTTCATGGATGGTCGCGTTCCTGGTTGGTACCGCCCGATGCAGATGCCGGCCCGGCTGGCCTATGCACACGCATCTGCGTCGTTGTCCAAACCATTCTCGGCGGCGCCACGCGGCGCGGACAATCGATATGTTTTCATGAGGTGCATGAGCTTCTTGCATGACCTGAGGAAAACCCACATCCGCACGACGGCGTGCAAGGGTTTACGCCGACCCATGACTGGGGGACATGCGTCGCATGAAATTATTTCGATTGTTCGTGTCCCGCCCTTGCGCAGAAAATGCATTCAGTGAATGCTTTTAAGCGTCTAACCGAATGCAACTGGAGCGAATCATGGACATGGAATATTTCCAGCCCCTGGGCGGCAATGCGATGCCGCGCTGCGGCGGGATCGCGACGATGATGCGGCTGCCCAACGTGCAGAATGCCGAAGGGCTCGATGCATGCTTCGTGGGCGTGCCGTTCGATCTGGGCACTTCGAATCGCACTGGCGCGCGCTACGGGCCGCGCCAGATTCGCACCGAATCGGTGTTGCTGCGCCCGTACAACATGGCGACACGCGCCGCACCGTTCGATTCGCTGCGTGTCGCGGATATCGGCGATGTCGCGATCAATCCGTACAACCTCCCCGATTCGATCGCGCGGATCGAGACCGCCTACGACGCAATCCTGAGCCACGGCGCAACGCCGATCACGCTCGGCGGCGACCATACGATCACGCTGCCGATCCTGCGTGCCATTCATCGCAAGCACGGCAAGGTCGGCCTGATTCACGTCGACGCGCACGCGGACGTCAACGACACGATGATGGGCGAGAAGATTGCGCATGGCACGCCGTTTCGCCGCGCGGTCGAGGAAGGGCTGCTCGACTGCCAGCGTGTGGTGCAGATCGGTCTGCGCGGCACCGGCTACGCCGCCGAAGACTTCGACTGGTGCCGCGAACAGGGTTTTCGCGTCGTGCAAGCCGAGGAATGCTGGAACCGCTCGCTCGAACCGTTGATGGCAGAGGTGCGCGAGCGCGTTGGCGGAGGGCCGGTGTATTTGAGTTTCGATATCGACGGGATCGACCCGGCTTACGCGCCCGGTACCGGCACGCCGGAGATCGCGGGACTGACGGTCCCGCAAGCCCTCGAAATCATTCGTGGCGCATGGGGGCTCGACCTCGTGGGCGCCGATGTGGTCGAAGTCGCGCCGCCGTACGATCCGTTCGGCACCACCGCCCTGCTTGCCGCCAATCTCGCATACGAAGCGCTGTGCGTTCTCCCGCGTGTGAAGCGCCGCGCGTGAATCGGGATATTGCCAGCTTTGGCGGCGACCCCGCTTTGCTCGAGCTGACGGATGCGCTACTCGATCAAAACGGGGTGCGTTACCGTGCGACGCGATCGGTTCGCGCCAGGTGATCCTCCAGCCTGCGCAGGCCCATTGTCAGCGCCAGTGTCATCAGCCAGTATGCTGCCGCAATCGCCAGGTAAGGCTCCCAGTAGCGACCGTAGGCACCGGCCACAGTGCGTGCAGCATAGGCCATCTCACCGAGACCGATTGCCGAGATCAACGACGTGTCCTTGAGCAGCGAAATCACGTTGTTGCCCAGTGGCGGCAGCATGCGCCGGAACGCCTGGGGAATCACAACGTAACGCATCATCTGTCCGTGCGTCATGCCGAGCGACTGGCCCGCCTGCCTCTGGCCGATCGCAATCGACTGGATGCCTGCGCGAAACACCTCGGAGATATAAGCGCTGGAGTTCAGCGTCAGCGCCGCCACGCCCGAGATCAGCGCCCCGTGATTCTGCTTCAAGGTTCGAGCCAGATCGCCGCTAATCAGGAGCCCGTGCACAGGATGGATGAACACCGGCATCACCGCGAAATGCATCAGCAAGATCTGCACGAACAGCGGCGTACCACGAAAGAAACTCACATAGGCCGTAGACGGCCAACGGAGCACATATTTGCACACCGTCCGCCATGGCTGATGCCTCGCGTCGGCAAGCCGCGCCAGCGCCAACAACAGGCCCAGGGCGCAGCCCATCAGCACGCAGGCCACCGTCGTGCCAACGGTGACCAGTGCCCCCTCCCAGAACAGTTGCCTGTACTCCACCAGGATGTCCGGGCGGAACCAGCCGAACCACATGACCGGATTGCTGTCTTCCATGCTCGCTTTCAATAAAAGGCTGAAGCGCGGGCGGGCCCGGCGCGCGCCGGGGCATCACGCCATTATTGCGGCTTGAAGTCCTGGTTGAACCACTTCTTGTAGATCACGTTGTAGCTGCCATCTGCGCGGATCGCAGCCAACCCGGCGTTAATCTTGTCCAGCAGGGCCTTGTCGCCCTTGCGGACGACGATTCCGTAGTATTCCTTGGGGAAATTCGCGTCTTCCACGGTCTTGAGGCCAGGATTCTGCGATACCCGGTACGCAATGACACCGTTGTCGCCAATTGCCGCGTCTACTCCACCTGAAGCCAGCTCGGAAATGATGAGCGGCGTGCTCTCGAAACGGCGGATATTCGGGTTGGTCTTGCCCACCTCACGGCTCATGACATCGTCAGCCGTGGAACCGCTCACCACGGAGACCTTCTTGCCATCCAGGTCCTTCAGCGACTTCACCGAACTGCTCTTCGGCACCGCGATCAACTGGCGCGCATCGAAATACGGCGCCGAGAAGTCAAAACTCTGCTTACGCTTGTCGTTGATCGTGACACCGGAGATGACCAGGTCCACGTCGCCATTGTTGAGCGACGCGAAGATGCTGGTGAACGGCGTGTTCACAATACGCAGTTTCATATGCTGCTGTCTGGCGATCGCATCGATGATGTCGATGTCAAAACCTACGATCTGCTTGTCCTTGTTTTCAAACGCGAACGGCGTATAGGTCGCGCTCGATGCCACAACCAGTTCGCGGTCTTCCGCGTGTGCGGCGACAGACCAGATAGCACAGGCGGCCACCGAGGCGGCAAGGGTGAGGAAGAATTTTTTCACAGCGTCGTCGCCCCGAGACAAGAAAAGTTGGAAAAGTATATAGCAATCCACTAAAAAGCCTACCAGCCAAAATTCGTCTACATACCGTGGTCGCGCGCCGCGCCGCCGCCCGCACTTTGGCGACCATCCGGCGCATCTTTGCCGAGCGGGCTGCGCTGAACATGGCATACGTCGCCGACGTAGATCGACCGGCGCGTGTCATTAGCATTCGACAATCCATTCGTAGTGCCACGCAGATCTACGTTCCTATAATTGCCCCGGAAGTCAGGCACTTTATCCAGACACACTTCAATGGCTCCTCGATTCCCGCATTCTGATACTTCGCATGCCTGCGCATGTTGCCATCTCGAGGTGAAAGGTTATGTCGCCAACCCTGGCTGACCGCTACGTGCAGGCCCTGCTGCAGACCCTGCTAATGGTGGGTGCATCCATGCTGATCGCGATCGTCGCTGGCATGCTGCTCGCGATCGTGCTCACAGTGAGCGCACCGGGCGGGCTTTATCCGCGACCGCTACTGCACAAGACGCTCTCGACCGCCATTAACATGTTCCGCGCGATCCCCTTCGTCATCCTGCTGGTCGCGCTGCTGCCCGTCACGCGCTTCATTGTCGGGACGACGCTGGGCGCGTGGGCCGCTGTCGTGCCGTTGAGCGCGAACCTGATTCCGTTCTTTGCGCGCATCGTCCAGGTCAATCTCGGCGGTGCGGAGCCAGGGCTGGAAATGCGCTATCGCTTCGACAAAAGCCTTATACAGTTGTGCAGTCTCGGGACAACTCTGCAGCGCACGCATGCAGCCATGCAGCAATCCGCGTCCGAGATGAAACTGCGCGGCAGCGCCTGCTGCATGCAACCGCTCGGCGTACACATTGCCATCGTCACGCAAGGGATCGAATTCGGCCGAGCAGCATGCCGATGGCCTCACGCACGGGCAACCCGGCCTCGAAGCAGGCATCGGGTCACGCGGAGCGAATATGAGGCTTAGTGGCGGTATGCGGCAAGCGCATCGCGCGCCTGGAAAGCACTGTACGTCAGTTGTGCGGCCGCGAGGCCCGCGAGACCGAAGGTGCGCGTCAGGCTGAATGCGGAAAAGCCTTCGGGCACCGGCACGCCCAGCGCCAACGCGTCGGCCAGCGTCTCGCCCGCGACCGTGGTGGGCGCCATGCCGTGGCCGCCGAATGCGATGGCATGCCAGACGCCGTCGGCGTCTCGACCGATTTGCGGCATCTTGTGCCGCGCGTAGCTCATCAAGCCACCCCAGGCGTGCTCGATCTTCACATCCGCCAGTTGCGGATACACGCGTGCGAGGTCGCGCTTGAGCAGGCGCGCGATGGCGTCCGGACCGCGGTCGAGCACCGAGATCCGGCCACCCCAAAGAATGCGCGTGTCCTTCAGCGGCCGGTAATAGTCGAACGCGAAGCGCGTGTCGTAGACCGCATAGGGCGCGTCGATCGCATCGGCAAGACGAGCGCCAAGCGGCTCGGTGGCGATCACGTAGGTCGCGATCGGCAATACCGCGCGCTCGATACGCGGTGCGACGCCGCGCGCATAACCGCCGCCGGCGAACACGACATCCTTCGCGGTGACGGTGCCGTGCGATGTGCGCACGACGAAGCCCGCGCCGTTCCGCTCGATCGCGCGCACCGGCGATCGTTCGTAGATTCGGGCGCCGCCCTGCGCAGCGGCGTTCGCAACGCCGAGCACGTACTTCAGCGGATGGAAATGAAAAGCGTTGGGCTCGAACAGGCCGCCGTGATAACGCGTGGTCTTCAACTGCGCGCGCAACGCGTCCTTGGTCACTGGCTCCCAGTCGACGCCAAAGTCGCGGTTCATCAGCGTGCGCGTTGTGTCGAGCCGCAACGGATCATCGAACCAGTTCGCGAGCACGACGCCACGATCGACGATCTCGCAATCGATTCCGTGGCGTGCGATGCGCGTGCGCATCAGCTCCACGGCGTCGACCGTGAGCTGGTACAGGGAGCGCGCCTGGCTGTGCCCGAGCGTGCGCAGCAGATCGGCATTGTCGAGGCTGTAACCGCCGAACACGAAGCCGCCGTTACGGCCCGACGCGCCAAAGCCCACGCGCTCGGCATCGAGCACGACAATGTCGCGCACGCCGCGCTCGACTAGCCCGAGCGCGGTATTCAGGCCGGCGAGGCCGCCGCCGACTATGCAGATTTGCGTATCTGTCGTGCTGGTCAGTTGCGGGTAGGACGGACGAGAGACGGTGGATTCGTAGTAATTGTTCATGCGATTACAGAATTTCGATGTGCGAAGGGAAAACAGGAGAATATCGACGTTGCAGCGCTGGATCACACGTCCGAAGCCGCCTTCACCTGATTCACCTGGCTGGCGATGCTGGCCGGATAGCCGGCGCTCAACGAAGTCTCGGAGGACGCCGCCATCTGGCGTTCAATCCACGGCGCGATCTCCATGTCTTCGTAGCGAACCAGCCGGCATCTGCGCACGATCGAGTAGCCCAACCAGACCACGAGAAAGAGCGGCAGGCCGATATAGGTCGCAGCCACGTCTACCCAGTCTATCTTATTGGCAAGCAAAGCCTGATAGTTCTGGCCGATCGTGACGACGGTACAAAGCACGGCGGCGAGAATCGGGCCGAACGGGAACCATTTCGCGCGATACGGCAATTGCTCGAGGCGATAGCCCTGCTTCAGGAATCCCTTGCGGAACCGATAATGGCTGACCGCGATGCCGAGCCACGTGATGAAGCCCGCCATTCCCGACAGATTCAGCAACCACAGGTACATCGTCTTGTCGCCATAGAGCGACGAGAGAAAGCACAGTGCCCCGACCGCGGTCGTCGCGTACAGTGCGTTGCGCGGCACGCCGCCCGGCGAAAGCTTCGCAAACAGCCGCGGCGCGCGGCCTTCCATGGCGAGGTTGTATAGCATGCGGGTCGACGCGTACATGCCGGAATTGCCGGCGGACAGCACGGCGGAGAGGATGACCGCATTCATCACGCCGGCCGCAAACGCAAGACCGGCACGCCGGAATACGAGCGTAAACGGACTCACGCCGATATCGGTCACGTCGCTTTTCAGCAGGTTGGGATCTGTATAGGGAACGAGCACGCCAATGACGAAAATCGCGAGCACGTAGAAAAGCAGGATGCGCCAGAAGATCTGTTTGACTGCACGCGGAATCGTCGCGCCCGGGTTTTCTGCTTCGCCCGCCGCGACGCCGATCATCTCCGTGCCCTGGAACGAAAAGCCCGCGATCATGGCGACGCCGAGCATCGCGCTCCAGCCGCCGGCAAACGGCGCGTCCTTGATCGTGAAGTTTTCCCAACCGTTGCTGGGCCCGCCTTGCAGGATGCCGAAAATCATCAGGAGACCGATCGCGATGAACGCAAGCACGGTCAGCACCTTGATCAACGCGAACCAGTACTCGGCCTCACCGAAGCCGCGAACCGACAACGCGTTGAACGAAAAAACCACGGCCAGAAAGAGCGCGCTCCACCACATGCCCGGCACGTGCGGGAACCAGTAGCCCATCACGAGTTGCGCCGCGACGAGTTCGACTGCGATCGTCACGGCCCAGCTATACCAGTAGTTCCAGCCGATGGCGAAACCGAAGCCCTCATCGACGAACTTTGCACCGTATGCGGCGAACGAGCCCGAAACTGGCATGAACGCCGCCATCTCGCCGAGGCTCGTCATCAGGAAATAGACCATCAGGCCGATCACCATGTACGAAAGGATCGCGCCTCCGGGGCCCGCCTGCGAAATCGATGCGCCCGTGGCCACGAACAGGCCTGTGCCAATGGAGCCGCCAATGGCGATCATGCGCAAGTGGCGCGCTTGCAGGCTGCGATGGAGTTTGGGCTTCCGGGGTCTCGAGCTGGATAGATTCTCAGAATGTTTGCCGGATTGTGAACGCATGACGTGCGTTGTCTCCATGTCGACTTTCAGAGGCGAAGCACGTCTGGCCTTCCCGCTACCCTCTTGCGGGATTCACGCACGGGACCGATCGACGTACGTGCCGTCTTCATTTTTTTGGGGTGACCGCACGCCTGAAACGAAGCGGCCGGGAATACGCCAGCGGTGTGCAGCACACACGCGACGCCGGACCGAGTATATGGATTGGGAAACGAAGGCTACAAACGATATTTAAGAACTAATTGATGCACTTTTTTCATCAAGCCTGCGAAATCGCCAACCGTGCTCCCTTTACATAGGCCGCCAGCTTCCGCGCGTACCAGTTGGTGAAGTTGGTCAGCATGAACTCCGAAGGCGCATAGGGCCCCGGCGCGTAAGCCTTCGAACTTGTGCCGCGCTGATTGTGCATCACCAGCGTGGCATCCTGCTCGTTCGTCGCGCGCCATATCTGTGTGAGCGTCTCTACGTCGTAATCCACGCCTTCTACGGCATCCTCGTGCACGAGCCAGGTCGTCTTGAGCGCCGTCTGCGTGGCGGACAAGGGCAGCACACGAAAATGGATGATATGGTCCGAGAGGAAGTGGTTCCAGTTGTTCGGAACCCTGAACATCCGCACCGAGCCGAGATCGGGCTCGGTCAGGCCGCCCAGCAGCCTCTTGCACGCAGGGCGGCCGTCGGCGGTGAACGAGACCGCGCCGCGATGGAACGGCAAGCGGATGCAGCGGAATTCCGTCCCACCGTCCGCGGGCAAATGCGGCAACGCGAGACGCTCCCAGAGCGCCGTCTTTTCCTGCATCAGGAGCTGGAAATCGCGGTTCGCGCGCGGGTCGTCCGGCAGCGCGAATTCAATCAGCGTGGCGAGCAGTTCCGGGTGGCTTCCCACGCAGTGATAGCACTCGCGATTGTTCTCGATCACGAGTTTCCAGTTCGCCTCTTCCACGATCGTCATGGAAAACGCGACCTTGGTGCGATCCGGCCGGTGCGGCGCGATATATGGCGTGACCGCCGCCTTGAAGCGTGCGATGTCGGGTGGCGTGTCGGCAATGCAGACATAAACCATTCCGCAGATGACTTCGACATGAACCGGCCGCAGGCCATGGGTGCCACGATCGAAACCGGCGGGCATCTGGCGCGCGCTCAGCAAGCTGCCGTCGAGTTCATAGACCCACTGATGGTACGGACAGACCAGCCGCTTCGCATGCCCCGCTGGCTCGGTGCAGAGGACCGAACCGCGATGGCGGCAGGTGTTGAAGAACGCACCGACGTCGCCGCCCTTCCCGCGCAGCACGACCACCGAGGTCTTGCCGATATCGAGCGTGACGTAGTCGCCTTCGCGCGGAATTTCGGCCACGTTGCACGCGAACAGCCATTCGTTCGAGAAGACCGCCTCGATGTCGAGTTCGTGCATTGCAGGGTCCGTATAGAAGTCACCTGCGAGGCTGTAGCCTTCGCGCCGCGCCTCGAGCAACGATCGAACATGCGCAAAATCGATCACGCCAAACACTCCTTTTTAGTCGGATTCCACGAACCGTTCGCTTGCACCCACATCGCGCCAGGTGTTGTCGGCAATGTCCGGCACCGGCGGCGCACCGCCGAACCCGGCCTGTGCAAACGTTTCGACCAGAAAGTCCACGCACACTTTCACTTTCGCCGACTGCGCGAGCCGCTCCGGAAACACCGCCCACACATTGGCGGGCTGCGTGACGTCGGGCAATACGCGCTGCAGCCGCCCTTCGTCCAGCAGCGGCCCCACGTCCCAGATCGAGCGCAACACGATGCCGCGCCCGGCCAGCGCCCATTGCACTGCAGCTTCGCCGTGATTCGTCGAAAGCGGGCCCGTCACCTTCACGGCAGTCGTCTTGCCACCCGCATCGAGCCGCCAGACGCCGAACGGATGATCACGCTCCTTGATCGCCAGGCAAGCGTGCGACTCCAGCTCCGCGATGGTCTGCGGCGAGCCATGTTGCGCGAGGTACGAGGGCGCGGCGCAAAGCACCCGGTAGTTCGTCGCGAGCCGCTTCGTGATCAGATGGCCCGCGATGTCGTCGCCGATGCGCACATCGAGATCGAAGCCCTCGCCCACCACATCGATTACACGGTCGAACAGATCGAGCTGCACGTTCAGTTGCTGATACCGGTCCGACAACGCCGCCAGCGCCGGCGCGACGAACTTGCGCCCAAAGCCGAAGCTGCTCGACACGCGCAACGTGCCGCGCGGAATGCGCCGCGTGCTGGAGACGTCCTCGACGAGCTGGTCCACGTCGTCGAGGATTTTCTCGGCCCAGGAAAAAACGCGCTCGCCCGCCGCTGTCATCGCCACGCGGCGCGTCGAGCGATGCAGCAAACGCGTGCCGAGCCGCGCTTCGAGTATCCCGACGCGCTTGCTCACGTATGCCGCCGAGGCGCAAAGCGCGTCGGCGGCCGCACTAAAGCTCGACTTGCGGGCGACCGTGCAGAAGACCCGCAGGTCGTCCAGCTCGGGGGTGGTAGCTGCTTTCATTAGAACGTATGGCGCATGCCGATGCGCACATCGGCCTGCGTGGTCGTGGAAGAGGGCGTGAAGCTGTAGCCGATCACCGCATCCACGCCTTCCGACGCCTTCAGCCAGTCGCCCGAGATATAGACGTCGGTGCTCTTCGAAAGCAGGTAGTGCATCGCCGCCGAGAGCTGATTCCAGTGGTGGCCGTCGAAGTGCGTGTACTGGTAGCCGCCCACGAGACTCGCCGCGGGCGTGATCTGCCAGTTCGCGCCGCCCTCGGCGACCTGCATGTGCTCGCTCTCGCCGAACGCCTTGATCTGCGTGTACGTGAACGCGCCCATCAGCGTGACCTTGTCAAGTGCGTAGCTCGCGCCTACGCCGAAGGCACCCTGCTTGTCCACCGGGAAAGGCGTGTTTGCATAGAGCGAGCTGACGGCGCCCGTGGCGGGATCGACGCTCACGGTCGGCCTGCCGAAGAACGTGCGCACGCCGATCATGTTGTATGGGTCGAACGCGTAGATGCCCGACGGGTTGTTCAACTGCGTATAGGCCGTGCCCATCGAGAACGCGCCGTGCTGATACTGCGCGCCCACGCTCCACGCGCTGCCCGTGTGGAAGTCCCCCGGCGTATTGCTGAACGAGTACATGCCGCCGAACTGGAAGCCTCCGAACGTGTTCGACACGAACTTCACGGCGTTCGGCAGATGGTCGCCGTTCATGCGGTCGAAGTCGCCCTGGTTGATCGCATAGCCACTCGCCCATGACGAGGCGTTGTACAAGTAGACGAACTCCTGCGTCATGTCGATCTGGTTGCCGAACGTGAGCGTACCCCAGTCGTTTTGCAGACCTACATAAGCCTGGCGACCGAAAAGCGATCCTCCGTTCGTGAGCTGCCCGCTGCCAATGTGAAAGCCGCTCTCCAGCTTGAAGACGGCCTTCAGGCCGCCGCCCAGATCCTCGGTGCCTTTCAGGCCCCAGCGGTTTCCATACGAAACGCCGTCGTCGAACTTCACCTGATACGAACCGCCAGCGTTGCTCACGTAGGTAACGCCCGCGTCGAGCACGCCGTAGAGCGTGACGCTACTTTGTGCACGGGCTGCCACCGGAAGCATGGCGAGCGCGAGCGCAGCCTGCGCGGCAAACCGCATTGTGTTCATCGATTTCATGTTGTCGTCGCTGTTGTGGCGCAATCAGTTCAGGCCGCGGTCGGCTTCGCGCACGAGTTGGCGTTCTTTTTCAATGTCGAGCGAGCGGCAGGTCCACAGATAGACCAGCGCGGCGACAGGCAGGCCCACGAGCATCGCGATGTCGGTGCCGCCAAGCGCATTGGCGACCGGGCCGGTGTAAAGCTCCGTCTTGAAGAACGGGATCATCGCGACGAAGCCTGCCGCGTAGGCGGTCAGGCCGCGCCAGTTCCAGCGGCCGTAGATGCCGCGTGGGTTGAATATCTCGCGCACCGAGTAATGCGAGTGGCGCACGATGAAGAAGTCGACCAGGTTGATCGCGGTCCACGGCGTGAACAGGTAGCCGAGAATGCCGAGAAAATCGCCGAACTTGCCCATGAAGTTGTCCGACGCCGCGAACGCGAGCGATGTCGCCGTGAGGGCTACCACGATCAGGCTCAGCACGCGCTTGGTCGCGTTCGATTTGAGCGGCTTGAACGAGTCGGTGATGCTGAGCAACGTGAGCGAGGCGCCGTAGAAGTTCAGGCCGGTAATGGCGAGCAGCCCCAGCAGCGAAAGCAGCAGCGTCACCGTGCCAAAGCCCGGAAAGATCATGTCGCCCGCGCGCTGGACCGCATCGGAAATCTCGATCTTCGCGTTGAGCGCCGCCGCCGCGGTGCCCACCAGCATCATCCAGACGCCACCGATGAACGCGCCAAGGAAGGTCCACCAGAAGGTGGCACGCACACCGGTATTGGGCGGAAGATATCGCGAGTAGTCCGAAACGTAGATCGACCACGAAAGCTGATAAGCCGCCGCCGAGAAGAGCTGCACGAGGAACGGCGTGGTCTTGAAGCCGGCGAGGCTCAACTGGCCCGCGGGGAACGGCACCTTCACGCACATGCCGATACTGAAGATCGTGAGCGCCGCGAGCAGCGCGAACGCGAGCCAGCGCTGCGCCTTGTGGATCAGGTCATAGCCGAATACTGCGAGTGCGACCGCAATCACGGTGAAGACGATGTAGCTCAGATGCGGTTCGGTACCGAGCAGATGATGCGCGGTCTGCCCCGCCATCAGCTGGTTGAACGAGTTGTAGCCGATATAGGTGACGAGCGCGACCACCCACACGAGCAACGCGCCCATGTAGCCGAACTGCGGGCGCGACTGGATCATCTGAGGCAGCCCGAGCTGCGGCCCCTGGCTCGAATGGAACGCCATGAAGAAGGTGCCGAGCACGTTGCCGAGCACGATGGCGATCGCGCTCCACAGCAGGTTGCCGCCCATGCTGATGCCGATCGCGCCGGCCGCGATGGTCGCGAGGTTGGCATCGCCCGTGAACCATACGGGCCACAGATGCCACGCCCGGCCCTTGCGTTCGGCGAGCGGCACGTAGTCGATCGAGCGTGATTCGATACGCGATTTGGCGCGCGACGGCTCATTGGCCAGCGCTTCGGCTATTGCCTCTTGGGACATGTCTCCTCCAGTTGTGGGGTGGCTCGCGCGGCCCGGCATGACGCGGCTGCGCTTCCCACGCCGGCCCCGATACCAGAGGTTCCAGTTTCCAGACACGGCGCGGTTATCCTGCGGTTAATCTAAAACCTTCAGTTAACAATGGTACGCACCGCAGAGGGTTTCGTCGCACTATCGCATCCTCCTATTGACGTCCGCGAAGAAATCGATTTGCTTTGCCAAACGTCAATGAACGTTGATTTATAAGAACAAGAATACGGCATATGCATCAACGAAAGAGGCGCCTCCGTCAGCGTCGAGGGATAACCCTGATCCACTGCCGTCGAAATTTCACTTATATTTTCGTTAACCTTTAGTTTCATCGTAACTGATAGTTAACCAACCCCAGTACGGCGGACACCATGACCTACCTCCCGATCGAATTCCACAAGAAACCCGAACAGCCGAAACTGCCGGCCGACTTCTGCGCCAACCCGGAACTCGCCTGGACCATCCCGGCGAGCTACTACACCTCCGAGGCGGTGTACAAGGCGGAAGAACAGAAGATCTTCGAGAACGCGTGGATCTGCGTCGCGCACCGCAGCGAACTGGCCGAAACGAACGCCTACGTGACGCGCGAGGTGGTCGGCGAAAACATTCTGCTCGTGCGCGGCAAGGACAGCGTCCTGCGCGCGTTCTATAACGTCTGCCCGCACCGCGGCCACCAGCTGCTCGAAGGCAGCGGCAAGGCGAAGAACGTCATCACCTGCCCGTACCACGCCTGGGCGTTCAAGCTCGACGGCGCGCTCGCGCACGCCAACAACTGCGATCACGTGGAGTCGTTCGACAAGGAGAACTCCACGCTCGTGCCGGTGCGCGTGGAGGAATATGCGGGCTTCGTGTTCATCAACCTGAACCCGGACGCACAAGGCGTGGAGGCGCAGCTGCCCGGCCTCGAAGCCAGCCTGCGCCGCGCCTGCCCGGTGATCGACGACCTCAAGCTGGCTGCCCGCTTCGTGACCGAAACGCCGGCCAACTGGAAGTCGATCGTCGATAACTATCTGGAGTGCTACCACTGCGGCCCGGCTCACCCCGGCTTCTCGGACTCCGTGAAGATCGACCAGTACACGCACTCTCTGCACGGCAACTGGACGGTGCAATTCGGTCATGCGCAGTCGTCGGAGCGCTCGTTCAAGCTCGATCCGTCCGTGAAGGACCCGAGCTTCAGCGGCTACTGGGCGTGGCCGTGCACGATGTTCAACGTGCCGCCGGGCAGCGACTTCATGACGGTCATCTACGAATTCCCGATGAGCGCCGAAGTCACGCTCCAGCACTACGACATCTACTTCCTGAACGACGAGCCGACCGAAGAGCAGCAAAAGCTGATCGAGTGGTATCGCACCGTGTTCCGCCCGGAAGACCTGCGCCTCGTGGAAAGCGTGCAGAAAGGCTTGAAGTCGCGCGGCTATCGCGGCCAGGGCCGCATCATGGTCGACAAGCAACGTAGCGGCATCAGCGAGCACGGCATCGCGCACTTCCACAATCTGCTCGCGCAGCAGTATCAGGACTAAGAGGCCAGCATGACGAACCTTCAACATCCCGGCCTGCTGCGTGAGCAGGCCTATATCGACGGCCAGTGGCGCGGCGCCGACGACGGCGCCACGCTCGAGGTCCACAACCCCTCCACGGGCGAGCGCATTGCGAACGTGCCGAACATGGGCGCGCCGGAAGCCCGCGCGGCCATCGAGGCCGCGCACCGCGCCTTCCCCGCGTGGCGAGCCACCTCCGCGAAGGAGCGCGCGCGCCTGTTGCGCAACTGGTTCGAGCTCATCATGGCGAACCAGGAAACGCTGGCCCAGATCATGACGCGCGAGCAAGGCAAGCCGCTCGCGGAAGCACACGGCGAGATCGGCTACGCGGCCTCGTTCATCGAGTGGTTCGCCGAGCAGGGCAAGCGCATCGACGGCGACGTGATCCCGAGCCCGAACCCGGACCAGCGCCTCGTCGTGACGAAAGAGCCGATCGGCGTGTGCGCCGCCATCACGCCGTGGAATTTCCCGGCCGCGATGATCACGCGCAAGGCCGCCCCGGCGCTGGCCGCCGGCTGCACCATCGTCATCAAGCCCGCCAACGAGACGCCGCTTTCCGCGTTCGCACTCGCGGCACTGGCAGAACAGGCCGGCATTCCGGCCGGCGTGATCAACATCGTCACGGGCAAGTCGCGCGAGATCGGCCTCGAAATGACGTCGAGCCCGCTCGTCAAGAAGCTCACGTTCACGGGCTCGACCGAAGTGGGCCGCCTCCTGATGCGCCAGTGCTCGGACACGGTCAAGAAGGTCTCGCTGGAGCTGGGCGGCAACGCGCCGTTCATCGTGTTCGACGATGCGGATCTGGACGCCGCCATCGAAGGCGCCCTGCTCTCGAAGTACCGCAACGCCGGCCAGACCTGCGTGTGCGCGAACCGCTTCTACGTGCACGATTCGGTGTACGACGAGTTCTGCCGTCGCTTTGCTGAGCGCGTGAGCGCCTTCGAGGTGGACGACGGTTTCGCCGAAGGCGTGAACATCGGCCCGCTCATTACCGAAGCCGCGCGCGACAAGGTCGACGGCCTCGTGCGCGACGCCGTGGCACAAGGCGCACGCGTGGTCACGGGCGGCGCGCCGCATGCACGCGGCGGCAACTTCTACGCGCCCACCGTGCTCGCCGACGCGAAGCCCGGCATGGCCGTGCTCGCCGAGGAAATCTTCGGACCGGTCGCGCCCATCGTGCGCTTTTCGAGCGACGCCGAAGTCGTGCAGCTCGCGAACGATTCGATCTATGGCCTCGCCGCGTACTTCTACAGCCGCGACATCGGCCGCATCTGGCGCGTGGCCGAGCAGCTCGAGTACGGCATCGTCGGTATCAACACGGGCCTGATCTCCAACGAGGTCGCGCCGTTCGGCGGCGTGAAGCAGTCCGGCATCGGCCGCGAAGGCTCGAAGTACGGGATCGAAGACTATCTGTCGATCAAGTACCTCTGCATGGCGGGTGTCACGCGCTAAGGCGGGCGCCCAGCTTCGAGCGGATGCGGGCCGTGCCGCATCCGCTGCTTTTTCCGGATTCAGAAGTCAAGGAAGTCAACATGAACGCCCGCGAATCGATCACTGTCGACGTCGTCGCCGTCGAACAACTCACTCCGCTCATCAAGCGCTTCACGCTCGCGCTGCCCGATGGCGCCCCGCTGCCCGAATTCAGCGGCGGCGCCCACGTGCTCGTCTCGATGCAGGACGGCGAGCAGTGGCACCACAATGCGTATTCGCTCCTGAGCTCGCCGCACGACACGCGCCAGTATCAGATCGCCGTGCGCCGCGAAGAGGCTTCGCGCGGCGGCTCCGCCTTCATGCACGACAAGGTCGAGGCAGGCACGCGGCTCGCGATCGGTTCACCCGCCAATCTGTTCGAACTCGCGAAAGACACCAACGGCCCCAAGCGCCACGTGTTCATCGCGGGGGGCATCGGCATTACGCCTTTTCTCGCGCAGCTGGCCGAGCATCGCCCCGAGGATATCGAGCTGGAACTGCACTACGCGTACCGCAGCCCCGAGCACGGCGCCTTCGTCGACGAACTGAAGACCGGCCCGCACGCGGCCAACGTGCACTGCTATGTCGACAGCGAAGGCCAGAAGCTCGATCTCTTCAAGCTTTTCCATCATCTGCCCGGCGACGCGCATGTCTACGTCTGCGGCCCGCAAGGCCTCAACGACGCGGTCTACGCGAACGCCGCGCTGCTGGGCTGGCCGAAGGCGCAACTGCACTCGGAGCAGTTCGCCGCGACGGACACGGGCGGCAAGGCATTCACGGTCGTACTGGCGAAGTCCGGCATCGAACTCGAAGTGGGCGAAGACGAGAGCATCCTCAAGGCCATCGAGCGCGCGGGCGTGACGGTGGAGTCGCTGTGCCGCGAAGGCGTGTGCGGCACCTGCGAAGTCCCCATCCTCGAAGGCGAGGCGGATCACCGCGACCAATATCTGGACGACGACGAGAAAGCCGCGCAAAAGACCATTTTGCTGTGCGTGTCGCGAGCACGCACGCCGCGCCTCGTGATCGACCTCTAGGCCGGCTGCGTATGCGGGACACCATGAGTCGTCCGTCCGGCACGGCCCGCTTGCCGATCCGTTAAACTACCGGGAGTTATGGAGCGGACGAAACGTCCGGGCCGCGCGCCCGATTCATCAGAGGCGGCATATGCCCGGCCCCGATCGGCGGCCATGGAGTGTATGCCGCCCTTTTGCGCTTGATTCTTTCGACCGCGCCAGATTCGTCACAGAGGGAATTGGATGTCCGAGGATACGTTCGCGTTCCGTCTGAAAGTGCTGCTCGAGCACAAGAAGCTGAACCTCCAGCAAGTCGCCGACGCCGTCGGCATTTCACGCCCCGCCGTGCACAAGTGGACGCGCGGCGGCGAGATCGACTATTCGAACCTGCGCCGCCTCGCCGCGTTTCTCGACGTGAACTGGGTCTGGCTGCGCTACGGCGACGAAGCCGTGAAAGACCTCGGCATCGTGGGCAATATCGAGCTGCCGATGACCGATCTGCGCCGCCGCTACACCGCCGAGATCATGTCGAACGAGGCGCGCATGAAGCAGGCGCAGGAACTGGCGGGCATCGTGACGTGGGAATGGAATCTCGTCACCGACGAGCTGATCTATTCGAGCAACTGCGCGAAGCTTTATGGCCGCGAGATTCACAGCAACGCCGAATTCTGGGAAATCCTCCATCCTGAGGATTCGATCTGGCTGAACGACGCGACGCTTAGGGAGCTGGTCGCGAGCACGGCGCCGCGCGTCTGGGACTTCCGCATCATCTTGCCGGACGGGCAAACCCGCTGGATCGAGTCGCGCGTCGCCACGCTGCTGGACGACGCGGCGCGCCCAGTGCGCGTGGTGGGCACCACCATCGACATCAGTGCGCGCAAGGAAGTGGAATCCGCAGAGCAACGGCGCCTGCAGCTGCTCAACGATGCCGCTCGGATTGCGGGCTTCGGCGCCTGGCGCTGGCTGCGGGCGCAGGACGAGCTGATCGTTTCGGACGAATGGTGCCGTCTGTTCGGCGTCGATCCGGGGCACGCGCCGCGCCATTACGTCGAACTTTCGCGGCACATTCATTCGGACGACCGCGCGGCGCGCGAAGCGGCCGTGAACGAAGCGCTCGCGCACCGCGCCGACTATCGCGTGCTGTATCGGGCGGCGCTGCCCGACGATACGTGGCGGCTGGTGGTGGAGCAAGGCTACGCGCGCGTGGCACCGCATGGCGAGGATGTGTGGCTCACGGCGCTGTGCCGCGCCGCGCAGCCTGCCGACATGGCGGCAGGCGCCTCTGCGGCTGCCCAGCCGGGCGCGGAAGAAAACGCGGCCACCGGAGCCGCGCCGCACTGAGTGCTGCGCAATCCTGCGCTGAATTCAAGTGTGAAAAGCTCGTGAGAAGTGCGGGGTGTCCCGCAGGAACACCCCGAGCCTTTGCGCTTAAAGCGCAGCGGCGACTGCCCTGCCGATCTCGGTCGTGTTCGCCGTGCCGCCCATGTCGGGTGTGCGCGGGCCTTCCACCAGCACGTTCTCGATGGCCTGCATGATCGCGTCGTGCGCGGCCTTGTATTGCGCGTCGCCGTTGCCGAGGAAGTCCAGCATCATCGCGCCCGACCAGATCATCGCGATGGGGTTGGCGATCTGCTTGCCGAAGATGTCGGGCGCCGAGCCGTGCACAGGCTCGAACAGCGACGGAAACTTGCGCTCGGGATTCAGGTTCGCCGAAGCCGCCAGACCGATCGTGCCCGTGCATGCGGGGCCGAGATCCGAAAGAATG